>DATDAG010000507.1:0-14063 GCA_036525495.1 Anaerolineales bacterium | reverse complement strand
CAGTCCATTCAAGAAAGGACCCGCTGTTCCTATCTGCCGCGTATGAGTCATCCAAAAGAGCATATGAGATGGCAGGGGTTACGAAGGACGATATTGACGTGTTCGAATTGCACGACGCGTTCTCAATCATGTCGGCGTTGTCGCTCGAGGCGTGCGGGTTTGCGGAGAGAGGCAAAGGCGTGAGACTCGGCTTGGACGGCGAGATCAGCCCCAATGGACGCGTGCCCGTCTGTACGCGCGGCGGGTTGAAGGCACGAGGGCATCCTGTTGGTGCAACGGGGATGTATCAGGTTGTGGAGGTCGTCCAGCAGTTGCGCGGCGAGTGCGGCAAGACGCAAGTGGACGGCGCCAGCATCGGCATGGCACAGAATATCGGCGGTTCGGGCGCAACCATTATCACCCATATTTTGAAGGTTGAGTAGATCAATGCCTGATTTTGAGTTTGATAACGAGACTGTCGAAAAACCCATTACTCAAAAAATCTCTACAAAAACTTCCCACTGAGGGCTCAAAAATGGGATCAAAAGTCGCCAAAATGCTGCTAAGAACACAAAAACAGAGCGCTTTTCGATGTTTTTCTCCCACTTTCAAACGAGCAGTTTTTGAAAAGGGACTTTTTCGACAGTTTCAACGGGTTGTTTTAGGAATATGCCATATTTCGTGCCACGTATCCGACCCTGCCCAGATATGGCGGATGAAAAAATTACAATGACATTTTTATTTTCCTTAACCATTGAGACTGGCCCGAAAATACTTTATACTAACAGGCAGAAAGGAGAATTCTTATGGCGAACAACAAGCGAAAAATAACGCGTCGAGATTTTACTTATTACATGCAGGTTAAAGACGAAGCGACCAAACAAGTCATAGGTTACCTTTCAGATATCAGCACCGGCGGTTTCAAATTGGATTGCTCCGAGAGGATCCCGGTGGGGCAGGATTTCCGTCTGCACATCGAATTGACCGCAGATGTTGCAGACAAGACCGCGTTGGTCTTCATCGCCCGAAGCAAGTGGTGCCATCCCGATCATATTGATCCTACATCTTTCAATGTCGGCTTTGAGATCGTCAACATGGCGCCCAGTGATATAGTGATCTTCCAGCGCATCTTTGAAAAATATGGCTCGGAGAGCAGTACCAGGAAAAAAAGTTCAGACGATTATCTTTGGAGATAGCAATCAAACGGGCGGCAATACCGTCCGTTTTTTTATCCACAGGATTGCATCGCTTGTTGTAAAATGGTGGGATGAAATTCAGAACTCTCCGTTCCATTATCCGCTTTATCATGAAGTTGATCACGAAGATCGAGGTGCACGGCATCGAAAATCTCCCGCAGGGGAATTTTATTGGCGCCGCGAACCATCTGGGCAGACTGGATACAGCCGCACTGCTGTACATCATTGATCGGGAAGATATCATCATGCCCATTGCAGAGAAGTATAAGAACCATCCCATCTTTGGTGCGATTGGCCGCGCTGCGAACGGGATCTGGTTGAACCGCTTCGATGCGGACTTCTCGGCTTTGCGCCAAATCCTGGAACGTATGAAGCAGGGTGGAATGCTCGTCATCGCGCCGGAAGGGACCAGGTCCAGTACGGAGGCGCTACAGGAGGGTAAATTAGGCGTCGCATTTCTGGCAAGTAAAAGCGGATATCCCATTGTGCCTGTTGCTGTCACCGGCACCGAGGACCGTGTCGTAGTTGAGAATCTGAAACGTTTCCGCCGCTCAACAATCACTGCCATTGCCGGCAAGCCTTTTTATATCGAGATTCCCAAAGGCAGGGGACGTGAAGAAGCAATGCGTGAAGCAACCGATGAGATCATGTGCCGAATCGGCGCAATGTTGCCCGAAAAATATCGCGGAGTGTATACAGACCATCCGCGCTTGAAAGAATTACTCGCAGAAAAGTAACCATGCTTCGCCTTCTTCGTTTCCTCATCCGCATTTTTTTGAGACTGATTGCCAAAATTGAGATTCACGGGAAAGAGAATGTCCCATTTACTGGCGGGATGATCATCTCATCCAACCACATCGGTATTCTCGATATCATCATGGTCTACTACGGAATCGAGCGCACAGACTTGTTCATCCCCGTTGCCGAAAAGTGGGAAAAGATCGGCTGGATAAGATGGCTGGGCAAACAACTGAACTTCCTTTTTATCGACCGCTACAACCCGGACCTGAAAGCCATGCGGAAAATGATCGCGCTCATGCAAGAGGGCAAGTGTCTCGTGATTGCCCCTGAAGGGACTCGCTCCCGTTCTGGCTCATTGATCGAGGGCAAGCCTGGCGTTGCTTATCTTGCGGCGCGCTCGGGATTTCCTGTTGTGCCTGTGGCGATCACTGGGACGGAAGATGAAGTCATCAAAGCCAACGTGAAGAAATTTAGAAAATCGAATATTACACTTACTGGCGGAAAGCAATTCGTTATTCCCCCGCTACCTAAAACTAATCGAGATGAAGCCCTGCAAAAGTATACGGACGAGATCATGTGCCAGATGGCAGCGATATTGCCTGAGAGGTATCGGGGAGTGTATGCGGAGCATCCACGGCTCAAGGAATTATCGAAAACCTAAAGCACTTCTCCTTCGTCTCTTTTCAAAAACTGGCCCATTCCCCGCCTACCCTTCCATTCATTCCCATCCACGATCAACTGGCCGCGCAGGAAAACTTTTTCGGGGTAGCCCGTCAACTCCCAGCCTTCGTACAAGTTATAGTCCGTGCGCTGATGCGACATCCCCACGCCATACTTCACTTCCTTCTCCGCATCCCAGATCACGATATCCGCATCCGAGCCTTCCATCAACGCTCCCTTACGTGGGTACAAACCAAAAATCTTGGCAGGGTTCGTGCTCATATATGCAACGAATTGATTCGCGGTGATTCTTCCTGTATTCACTCCCAGCGTCCACAACACTGGCATACGATCCTGAATGCCCGGCAGTCCGTTCGGTATCTTTGTGAAATCATCCTTCCCCAATTCCTTACCTGGGATGGCGATCTCGCTTCCTTCATAGACGATAGGCTTGGTCCCATCAAAATAAAATGGGCAATGGTCTGTGCCGACTGTCTGCAAAATCCCTTCTGACAGTCCTTCCCACAAACGAGCGTTATCATCCTTCGTCCGCATCGGCGGAGAACAGATCCACTTTGCGCCATCGGGTTTACATAAGTCATCAATGGTAAAGAACAGATACTGCGGACACGTCTCCCCCATCACCTTGACGCCGCGCTCGCGCGCGTACTTCAATATATCCACTTCGCCGCCCGCGTTCATGTGGACGATATAGGCACTCGCATCCGCCGCGGACGCCATACCTGCCACACGCAAACCAGCCTCGACCGCCCCCCAGGCAGGACGTGTCAACGCGTGCCATTCGGGAGAGGTATGTCCAGCCATGAGCGCCTGCTCAGTCAGTGTTTCGATCACATCCCCATTCTCGCAATGAGCCATAACCAGCATGCCGTTTTCTCTGGCAATCTGCATTGCTTTGAAGATACTGCCATCGTCAATCCGGAGGCGTCCGTTATAAGCGGTGAAGATCTTGAGCGTTTGAATCCCCATCTTCATCAGAGATGGAATTTCTTTGGCGAGCCTGTCATTGAACTGAGTCAAGTTCATGTGGAAGGAGTAGTCTATGGCGGCTTTCTCGGCTTTTTTCATCCACACGTCAACGGAGTATTGGAAATCGAACTCCCTCACCTCTGCCCCCTCTCCCTCGGGGAGCCCCACGGGGGTGCTTCGCGAAGGGGAATCGAATACGACAAAATCCATGACAGTTGTTGTCCCACCGAATGCGGCAGCTTTGTGTCCGGTGTAATGATCATCGGAGGAGACCGTGTCGAACATGGGCAGGTCGAGATGGACGTGAGGGTCAACGCCGCCTGGCATGATGAGTTTGCCAGTGGCGTCTATGAAGTCAGCTTTGGGGTGCTGGAGATTTTTCCCAATTTTGGAGATGGTTTCGTTCTCGATAAGAATATCTGATTCGAATGTTTCAGACGCAGTAATCAGAGTTCCGTTCTTAATCAGGGTTGCCATAGATCACTCCTTTGCATCATATGGCTCTTGTAATTCCTTGATCCCCAACAACGCCATCAACACCTCGGGCGGGATGTCCGCATTGGGGAGGTCGGTCTTGTAGAGTTGACCGATCTCCGCCCGTTCGCGCAGGGAGCGCCAGAGCAGTTGACGCTCGTCGCCATTAACGACAAGATCATTGAGAGATTTGGCATTCAACAAATATTCCCCTGTTGTGTAGAGAAATGTCAAACGCTTCCATTTTTCGGATCTGACTGGTTCCTCCAACTTTTCCAATGCCCCGATCTGGAGTTTGTAATATTCCTCTTTCGCGCGCGGATGATCTGCTTCATCCTGCAGCAATTCGCCGCGCGTGGTCAGTTCATGCCCTCTTACTTGCGAAACGAATTCGATCTGTCCGCCACGATCGCCAAATGCCGAAGGCTGGTAAAAAGCCAGATAGTCCACGGCAACAACTTTCGGCGCGGTGCGAAGCGGGATTCGGTACCATCCGAGGAGTCCTGCAATTTCCAAGTCACAAGGAGTGGGAAGCAGGCAGACGAGAATTAAATCTGTTGGATTGGGCATGAGGCTATTATAACTTTGCATGGAAGGGCTTGACAATTTTTTTCTTTTTGGCTGAGAATGAGCCTATGACAAAACAATCCCCATTTCATGTTGGCATCTGCGAACTGAAATCCCCTCAAGTCATCTACACGACGTGCATTTTCAGGCACTCAAAAGAAAATTGCGATAAGGAGATCCGTCAGGCGTTTCAAATGCTCCGTGAATGGACCGTTCGCTTTGGCTTGGATTCCAAACAGTTGCTTCATATTGGCATCCCCACCATGGACGAAAAACAACTGGTTATGTATGAATGTTGTATCGAGTTTCCCATCCCGATGATGGAAGAAGACGCAGATCTCCAATAGAAGACCTTGCCAGGCGGAAACTATGCTGTTTTGCGAAACGATAAAACTCCAACCAAAATCGGGAATGCGATCCGCAGATTTCACGAAGACTACATTCCCGATAACGACCTGGCCATTGACGATGACCGTCCCGCTTACAAAATCTATTACAAAGACACGATGGAATATTGTGTTCCGATCTTCAGATAAACATTTTCCTGTGGTTTCATTGCTTGGTTCCACATTCGGCGCAGAACTTTGCGCCTGCTTCCATTTTTGCACCGCAGTTCTTGCAGAATTTTTCGGCAGTGAGAGGCTTACCACATTCCTGGCAGAACTTACCACCGCTTGATTTCGCCCCGCAATGCGGACAATTTGTGATGATATCCTGCTTGAATTGATCCGCAGAGACGTAGTCCACCTGGTTGGCTTTTTCGCGCGCGTCAGTGACCGCGGCTTGCATTTGAATGGATGACATTTCTTCCTGCAAATCCGGGGCGCATTCCTTGCAAAGGTTGCGTTCGGTGTTCCAGCAATCATCGTCCACCCAGTGTCCACTCCGCTTGCATTTGTGGAAATGAGGCTTTGCCTCCTCGACAGCATCAGCAAAGGCATTATCGTGCGCCTTCTCCCATCCCGCCGAGCGGACATTGCGCGCCGCGTTGGCGGCATTGCCCAACTTCCCGCCAAAAAGGCTGTTGGCAACGTCCAATACATTGCTGACCTTGCCGAGCGTATACGGCTGGAACTCTGTCTGGTAACCGTTGCCGCAGCGGTCGCAAAAGAATTCGAATTGGAAACCTGCATCCGTGCTCTGGTCACGGTGGTTGCGAGTAAACTGAATGAGAGCCATACGTCCTCCAATAAATTAGAACCGGCTATTCACACATCTATTAGAACACGGATGGGGTCAGATAAGTTACCCTACATTGGTAAGGTCATACTAACCCTACTTCCTTATTGAACTCGACGATCAACTCGTCTATTTCATCTGCCTGCTTCTGGACATCCGTCCAGTAATTAGGTTCGTACCACTGGTCCTGGATCTCTTCGTAAGTGCGTCCCTGCTGTTCGACCCAGGTATAGTATTTCAGGTTATGAACGCGGCGGCGGTCAGTGTAGCGAAGTTCGAGCATATTATCTGTGGACTGTCCATGCAGGTAGCGGGCAAAGTCCGCAGCGGCGTCACGTTCGGAGTACTCACCGAATTCCTGGTGCATTTCGTGCAGGCGCGAGCGATAGAGTTCCATCGAGTCTGTCAGGACGGTAAGCATGATGTCATTCTCGCCCATCTCGTAATATTTGGCGGCTTTGATGCAGGAAAGCACGTTCGAGATGCCCGAGAAACCCAGCAGGTCGAGTTGGTCCACGGTCGCTTCGGGAACGCCCTTCTCGACCAAGAATTGACGTCCGTATTCTTCGTTGAATAGACGGGAAATGTTCACTACCGCGTTATCGTCAATCGCAACAACGACATCCGTGTTCTTGGAGTTGTGGATCCATGGAACATGTTTGTCACCAATGCCCTCGATGCGGTGCGAGCCGAATCCGTTTTCGAGCAATGTTGGGCATTGCAGCGCCTCGCTCGCGACGATCTTGCTATCGGGGAATAGGTTCTTCATATAGTCGCCGCTGGCAATCGTGCCCGCCGAACCTGTGGCCGACGCCATTCCGCGATAGCGGTCGTTCGGACCCATAACCTGTTTCAACACTTCCTCCATCGCATGCCCGGTCACTTCGTAATGCCACAGGTAATTGCCGAACTCTTCGAACTGGTTGAAGATCATTAAATCCTGCCCTGATGCCTTTAACTCCCAACATTTGTCGAAGATTTCCTTGACGTTCGATTCGGAACCGGGCGTTTTGATCGTCTCACCTGCGACCTTTGCCAGCCACTCGAATCTCTCTTTGGACATGCCCTCGGGAAGAATCGCGATGGACTCGCACGCCAATAAAGCGGAATCGTACGCTCCGCCGCGACAGTAATTCCCTGTGGAGGGCCAGACCGCCTTCTGTGTCGTCGGGTCAAACTGACCTGTGACCAGCCTCGGCACGAGACAACTGAACGCCGCCCCAACCTTGTGCGCACCCGTCGGGAACCATTTGCCAACCATGGCAATAATGCGAGCAGGAACACCCGTCAGCGAAGGGGGAAGTTCCAGATAGTTGACTCCGCCAAACGTCCCTCCTGAAGCGGTGGGCTCATTATGCCAGTTGATGCGGAAGAGGTTGCGCGGATGGATGTCCCACAGTCCGATACCCTTCAATTCATCCTTCACTTTTGCGGGAATTTTTGAAGGGTCTTTCATCTGCGCGTAGGTGGGGATGATGATGTCCCGTTCCTTTGCGCGTTTGATGGCATTTGCACGGCGGGATTTTTCGATGGTTAGGTCTATTGTTGTCATGAGAAACTCCTGATGGATGTATGAACACGAGTGATTATATACCCTCTTGGAAGATAAAAATTTGCTGATTGACTTTACCTATTGAAATCCATACAATGAAGTCACGAATCCTTTACAAATAATGGAGGTGTCTTATGACCGGCATTACTGTAACTTTTCACCCGTTCGATTTGCGTAATGCCTCTGATGCAGAACACAAATGTTTGAATGACTTCAAGAACAAAATGAACCGCGAATATCGTCCCGACGATCCGCCCATCCCATTGGATGAATTCAAACAAAAACACAAAACCATGCCGCAATTCATCGAATATGAAGCGTATGCCGGATGGAACGACTCGAATGATCATATCATTGCCTATTGTGAGATCGATATTTACAACACAGGAGTCAATGAGCACTTGGTCGATTTCATCATCGAAATACTGCCTGAATATCGTCGTCAGGGTATTGGGCGGCAGGCATTGTCGTTGCTTTTACCCTTCGCGAAAAAACATGATCGAAGATTATGGTTTTCATATACGACCGATCGCATTCCCGAATCAGTGCCTTTTTTCGAAAGATTGGATGGTCGGAAGGGATTGGAAGCGCGCATCAATCAGTTGAAAGTTTCTGAATTCGACAGAAACCTTCCTGTGGAGTGGCTGAAAAAAAGCGATAAATTAGGAGATGAATTCGAGTTAGGATATTGGAACGGCGCATACCCGGATGATCATCTGCAGGAAATATCCGCCCTGTACGAGGAGGTGGCAAACGACCAACCCCGTGATGATCTTGAAATGGAGGACATGAAGTTCAGCCCGGAACTCTTGCGCGATTTCGAACAGAATATGTTCGCGAGAGGCGACCAGCGCTGGACTTTGTATATCACCGACCGCTCGAATAAAAAAATCGCAGGGTTAACCGAGGTGATCTGGAATCCCAACCGTAAAATGATCCTTCAACAGGGGTTCACCGGTGTATACCCAGCCTACCGCAGCAAGGGATTGGGACGATGGCTCAAGGCAGAGATGATTCAGAAGGTCCTGCGCGAACGACCCGATGTTGAATACATTCGCACAGGCAACGCCAACTCAAACGCTCCAATGTTGAAAATAAATATAGAAATGGGGTTCAAACCATATATAGCGAACACGATATGGCAGGTGGAAACAGACAAAGTGGAAAAATATCTAGGAACAAGAAAATGAAAACCGCAAAAACAGGCGCAGTATCGGGTTGTGTTGTTTGGGTTATTGCATTCTGCATCATCAGCATGTGTGTGTTCCCTGTTTCGATGGCGGCGGCAGGCATGACATCTGTCAGTGATGTTGCCATCAACTTCACGGGAGGATTCGTCTGCCCTGATGGTACAACATCAAAAACACGATCCTATGAAACGACAACCACGGATTCGAATGGGTTTCCCCAGTCAACCACTGCGTATGTCCTGCAATGCGTGGACGCAAATGGCGATGTGGTCAAGGAAGACCCTGTGACTTATAGCTTCATCTAGTTGGGAGTCTTCGCAGGTAGCGCATTGATCCTCACTGGCATTCTTGCCTTCGTGCTTGCCGCACCTGCTGGTGTATTGGTCGCAAGGTTTCTTGATCGCAAAAATAATTCTGGTCGGGTCATAAACATCGAGCCAAAATAATTTAAGGAGTCTGTAAAGTCAATTTAATGTAGCGACTTTATTTGGGTGTATGATGTGTACAAGAGAAAGGAGGTAGCCATAGAGAAACCGCCTGAAATATTTACCCACGGAAGGACTGGGAAGCCTTAACCTGGTCAGGAAGCAATGTGTACGGCTTTAGAACCAGACGTTCCCCTAACGAAAGGAAGGCCGCAGATACCCACTCCTTTCAGCCATCTTAATAGTAAGATCCACTCGACGGATGGGTGTTCCCGCAAAAAGGTTCCCCATCCGTCTTTTTATTGCAACGCTTTGCGTATACGATCCAATCCCTGTTTGAGGATTTTTCGCGAAGTTCCAAAGTTCAAACGCACGAACTGCTCATTCCCCTTTCCAAATTTCCCCCCATCGCTGAATGCAACCTTCGCTTTATCGAAAAAGAATTGATAAGGCGACGGCTTGAGTTTCAACGCCGAACAATCCAACCACATCAAATATGTGGCGTCGGGCTTTGTTGATCTCATGCCTGGCAGATACCTCTCCACATATTCCAAAATAAAATCGCGGTTCGCCGTCAGGTGCTTGCGCAGATCCTTGAGCCACCCGTCCGCTTTTCCTGAATAGGCAACGCGCGCTGCTGTCAAGCCAGTGGACGACACTTCATAGTTCATCCCATTTCCAATATCAAAAAATCGTTTTCGGATTTTCGCATCGGGAATGATCGCAAATGCGCACGCCAGCCCTGGCACATTGAAAGCTTTACTAGCAGAGATCAATGTGATCGTATTCTTCTCCACTTCACGAGAAATTTTTGCGGCGGGTACAAATTTTTCATTCCCCAGCAACAACTCGCTATGGATCTCGTCTGAAACAACCGTGACTTCGTTCTCAAGACAGATCTCTGCCATCTGTATTAATTCGGCGCGGGAATAGATCTTCCCAACGGGATTATGCGGATGACACAACAGGAACATACCCACCTTCTTTGCCCCTCTTTTCAACGCGTCAAAATCGACCTCGTAACTGATTCTGTTTCCTTCGACCTTTTTCACCAGAGGAGCAACAACCTGCTTCACGCCCGTTTTATGTTCCGTTTCAAGGAACTCATTATAAACGGGCGTCTGTAGCATATATCCATGCTTCGGTGAACACAAGGCTCGCGCCGCGATGTTATAGCCGTTGTTGACACCCGCCGTATAAACGATCCAATCGGGGTCGATGTCCCAGTCGTAAAGTTTATTCATCCGTGCCGCGACGATCTCATACAACACCTTGTTAGGAAGTTCATACCCCAACACGCCGTGCTTTACTTGTTTGTGAAGCGCATTCTGAATTTGCGGCGCAGTTGGCAGATCCATGTCTGCAACCCACATGGGAAGTACATCTTCCGGACGCATTGTCCACTTGTTATCAAATGGAGAATCGCGGCGGTTTGGAACTGCATCGAAGTTGTATTTCATAAGTTACTTTATTTTTTATACGCCACGATCATCCCATCCCGCATGGGGACGAGAGATGCGGTCCAATCGGGGTCAGTTGTAATGTCACGCGTGAAGCGGCGAATGGCTTCGGTGGTTGCCTCGTGATCGTTCGGATCGAGTATCTGTCCATGCCAGATCATGTTGTCAATGATGAGTAGTCCACCTGAACGAAGTTTCTCTTTGATAACAGGCAGCGAATCGGGATAGCCTTCCTTGTCAATATCATTGAAAATAATATCGAAAGGACCTTCCGTTTTGCAGAGAGTCTTGACCGCCTCGGCGTTGTGGAACTTGACCAAATCCGCATATCCCATAGTGGATAAATGTGTTTTGGCACGGTTCGAGAGATCGTCGTCCCAAACGGTGTGATGGATCACCCCTCCCCCGTTCTCCGTCACCGCCTTCGCAAACCACGCCGTGGAATATCCATACCCTGATCCCAACTCAAAAACAGATTTCGCATCAATCATGCGCGCCAGTTGGTAACAGTAATATCCACATACGGGACCAATGATCGGAAATCCATTTTCCTTTGCGTATTCCTCCATCTTTTGAATTTCAGGTTCACGCGGGGGAACCAGTGTTTCCAGATACTCTTGAGTCTTGTCATAATCTATTTTCGACATGTCATTCTCCTATTTTTGATAATATTTCTAAAGCTATTGGTAATGCTTTTTCTGCCCACATTGCATACATTTTACCTGAGGGGTGCAACCCATCAGAAGCGATAAGTTCTGGAGCGTTCACGGCTCCGCGCGAGATAGGGGTTATGTCCACGTAGTGTGCACCTGCATTTTCTGTTTCTTCTCTATTTATTGTGTTGAATATATCAATTTCTTTGGCGATCTGTTCTGCATCTCTTCCTTGTGCGAACGGGGTTACTCCCCAATCAGGGATGGACAATACGATCACTTTGTCCGCGTCCCCGCCAGCGTATTCGATGGATTTGTTTAGCAGAAAAACAAATTGCGCCCGGTATTCTTCGATGTCCCGTCCACGATATTGGTTGTTGACGCCGATCAATAGGGAAACCAGATCGAATAGCGGGCTGATCTCTCTGGCTTGAATTCCCTGCCAAAGTTCATCGGTTGTCCAGCCTGTTTTGGCAATGATGGTGACTTCGACCTCCCTCCTGCTCCCCCCAAGGCGCGGAGAGAGTAATTCGGCAAGTTGATTCGACCAGCGCTCAGCTTCATCCACGCTTTCGCCGATGGTGTAGGAGTCGCCCAGTGCGAGATAATGAATTTCTGTCATATCAATGGTCTCCAATATCGGGGTAGATGAAGCAGGCACATCGGTATTGATTATCGGGTTTGATGTAGGTTTTTCATCACTTGTATCCACAGTTGACATAGCAGATGGCGTGCATGATGTTAGTATAATAGATATAACAAGTAAGACCAGATGCCTTTTCATGAGATATTATCTTAAGGGGACATGGGCATAGTCATCGTGACCATGTCCGTGTCCGATTTCTAATATAAATGTCTTGCTGTACACAGTCTGTCAACACAAATAGAATAATCTGCATTCATATCCTCGACAAAGGTTTTCTTTCAGAGAAGGTTTTAAAAAAGGTGCCCGTAAAATAACGGGCACCTTTTCCTATAATCTAATTTTCAACCTGGATTTCTACAAAAGCGCTCATGCCCCAACGGAGATTCTCCGGAAACTCGTCAAGCAGAATGAAGATATCATAGTAGACTCCCGAACCGGCTGAATTTTTCAGAGAAATTTCTGAGACTCTCCCTGTGATCACTGCATCTGAAAGCGCGTCGAAGGTGACCTTGACTGTATTGCCAAGCTGAATACGTGCTACATCAACCTCATTTAGGTCAGTTGTTTTTACCTGAAGAGATGAAAGATCTGCCAGTAAAAGAACCGGCATGCCTGGAGAAATCATCTCACCAGAATTCACATACATTTCCACGACAGTACCGTCAAATGGCGCAATTAATTGTGCTTGCTGGATAACTGATTCTACAGCTTCGATTCGGGTACTTGCAGCCTGGACTTCAGCAGTGGTTTCCAAGTCTCTCAAACGATCGATCTCACGTTGGGCATCATCCAGAATGGCTTTAGCCAATGCAAGTGATTCGTCCGCTTTGGTCTTTTGTTCTTCGGTAGCAAAACCCTTGTACTCCTTAACTTTGGGAACTTCAACTTTTCCAAAAGGGGTGTCTTCAATTTTTGTTGTAATTTCTTTATACGTAATTTCCCCATTTAGTGCTTCACGGTTGTCAACCGCATCTTCGTAAGCTTCTTGTGCCGCGCGTAACGATATAACCGCCTGTGCTAATGCAGTATCCACAACAAGTAGATCTTCCAAAGCATCTTGCGCCAGAATCAGGTCAGCTTTTGCATTAATGATTGACTGTGGAAGGAAATCCTCTGGAAATGACGCCAGAACCTGCCCCTCCTTTACAGAATCCCCTGCTTTAACAAAAACTTCCACATTGGAGCCGCCTAGTGCAAATGAAAGGTTTGCATAGCTCCCTGCGATAACCTCAGCAGACGCACTGACAATATCATCATCAATGTCCAAAATTGGTTGGGGATCTGAAGTTTGTTCTGCACTATCAGAGACCGAGCCGCAGGCAGATACAAGCATGGATATTAAAATTACGCCAACACCGAAAAACAATATTTTTCCGTTCATGGTTCTCTCCATTAATTATTTTGAATAAATCTCTCAGTAAAATTCTTGTCTCTAAAATTCAATATGTCTCAAGAAAAACAAAAACATACCACCTACATCACAAGCAGTGTTATTCATACCGGACAGCTTCAAGGATCTTTACTCTTGAAGCACGTCTAGATGGGAAAATTGCCGCAACTTGGGAAATAATGACCGCGGTGATAAGACTTATGAAAATACTATCTGGCGGCAGGACAAAAGTGAGACTGTACCCAGACATGGTAGTCATGCCAATAAAAAGAATCCGAGCAAGGACGACTCCTGTTCCTACACCCAAAACGCCTCCTATCACACCCATCAAACCTGCTTCTGCCAGCACCATACGAATGATCTGGATCCTGGTAGTTCCAATTGCGCGAAGCATGCCAATCTCACGAGTTCGCTCAATTACACTCATTGTTAGTGTATTCACGATGCCCAATGAACCGACCACAACTGAGATTAAGGCCATGACATCGAACATGCTGAATGCTTGATCCATTAATGTCAGTGCCTGATCACGAATGGATGTATTCGAGATAAGAATGAGTCGATATCTTTTCCCATATAGGTCGTCGATTCTTTCCTTGACATTGTCGATGGACAGTCCTTCTTCAATCCTGATGAAGAATGTGCTGGCATCATTAATGCGGAAGTAACGTTTCATATCATCCCAACTGCCTTGAACGACCAAGCCTTGATTATAAAAGTCAACTACAACTGCAGCAATTTCAAATGAGCGGAAACCACTGCGTGTTCGTAATCGAATGCTATCTCCTGCGATGAGGTTGTACTTTTCCGACAATACACTGGATAACAGGACTGCATCGCCTTCCTGTAATCTCTGCACGATATCTATAGTATCGATATTGTCTTCACTGAATACGAATTGTGTAACACGAACGTAAGCAACCGGATCTATTGCCATAAAATTGATTTGCTCTATGCCATC
>DATDAG010000506.1:0-8116 GCA_036525495.1 Anaerolineales bacterium | reverse complement strand
ACCAGACTTTCAACTCATTTGAAACACACCCAAATTATTCTCAACTGCAAGGACGATCGCCTGCGCTGCATCTACATACTAGATGTGTGGCGTAATAGAGAGAGCGAGTAAACTTTGGACATGATAACCTACGAAAGACTTCTCAAAAAGCCACAGGTTGCGAAAAGTTTGATCGGCATGGCGCTGGTCGAGTTTGATCAGTTTTATGCTGAATTTGAAATGGCTCACACCGAACAACTTCAATCATCAGTGAACACACGTGGAAAGAAAAAACGCCAGCGAGCCGCAGGGGCAGGTCGCAAACACAAGTATGCTTTGCGAGATCGTCTGCTGATGACCATGTTTTGGCTGAAGGCCTACACGACCTATGAGTTACTGGGCTTCTTTTACGATTTGAACAAAACCAATATCGAAGACAACCTGAACCTCATACTAGAAACGTTAGTCAGTATGAGCAGTTTCAATTTTGAGCGTCCAAAAGCAGAACGAAAAAAGTTGCATTCTGTCGCGGAAGTCATGGATGCCTTCCCTGAGGTACGCCTGATTATTGATGCCAAAGAACAACGAGTCGAGCGTCCCAAAAACAAGAAAGATAAAGATGGAAACACGCAAGATCGTCAAAAACCGTACTATTCAGGCAAGAAGAAAACACACACGATCAAAAATCAAGCGGCGGTCTCTCCAACAGGACTGAGTGAACATGCTTCAGAAAGTGTGCCGGGTGGTTCAACCCACGATGTGAATTTATTACGTCAAACCAATCTGCTTTCCGAACTTGACGACGATGAAGCCGCCATGATGGACAAAGGCTATGATGGTATTGCGACAGACTATCCTGACAAAAAACTGTATTTGCCGTTTAAAGCCAGACGGAACCATCCCTTGACTGAAGAGCAGAAAGCCTACAATCGTTTTCTTGCCAAATATCGTATTGTCGTTGAACACACGATGGCACAGTTGAACAAGTTTCAAATTCTGGCGCAGAGATTTCGCCATCAACTGACCAGACATTCAGTGATCTTCCGTATTGTTTGTGGTTTGGTCAATCGGCGCATCCAATTGCGCCCTTTGAAACGCTATAACCCGGCATAAACGTCTTATGGGCCTATCTGTTCATGCACCTATTCGATTATTACGCCACATATCTAATGGATTCGGTAGAGCAGAGCTTCGCCTCCAAACGGGACCTTGCCGCCCATCACTTTATGCCCAAATTTGATACGGTCCACATAACTCATATCCTTCTCCGAGCCATATACATCGGGGAAGCGCAGCACTGTCCCCTGCCCACTGGCGAGAATATTGGCTTCTGCCTGTTTGTAATTCCGCGGGGACGCATCTTCGCTTGAGGTGACGGGAGTCTCTTCGGTGATATCGTCTGTGCCTGCGCCGCCATCTCCGTAGACCGATAACGACGAAGTGAAAATGCAGCGCGGATGAGCAGAAGCGGCTGATTGTGTAGTGACTGCCAAAGATTGGCGATACTCTTCTTCACGAGTAGCGGGGTTCGAGGCGCGTTGAAGGTTTGGTCCAACGGTGACAATGACCAGGTCCGCGTTGGAAGCGGCATTTTTTATCTTGTCCGCTTCGTCGCCGCGCAGTACGATCACTTCATCACATAACGCTTTCAGTCCATCCACTTTTTCATGCGAGGTGGTTGTGCCTGTGACGTGATGTCCATTTTGTTTCAATAACTTAGCGGTTTCTGTTCCGATAAAACCCATGCCGAGTAAAAGAATATCCATGATTACCTATCCTTAAGAACTAATAATTTTAGGGGACGACTCGAGCAAAATTACCCCAACAAGAAAGACAGATTATGTTGTGATAGTCATCGTCGGGCGTTTCAAGAGGCGGACCCCGTTCAATGTCACCAACAGTGATGTGCCCATATCTGCCAGCACAGCCATCCACATGCTGCCCAAACCAGCCAATACCAGAATTAAGAATATGACTTTGATGCCGATGCTCATCGCCACGTTGACACGGATGGTTCCCATTGCGGCACGACTCAAACGGATGGCGAAGGGCAGTTGCCTCAACGAATCACCCATAAGTGTGACATCCGCGGTTTCCATTGCCTGCGCGGTGCTGCCGATTGCAATGCCAACCGATGCCGCTGCAAGAGCGGGTGTATCGTTGATGCCGTCGCCGACCATTACCACATCACCTTTTTCATTTCGCAGGTGTTCGATCTCGGCAACTTTATCTTCGGGCAGGCACCCCGCGCGGAAATCTGTCACACCCACTTGCTCAGCAACGGCTTTGGCGGTCGTTGCGTTATCGCCTGTCAGCATGATCAGGTCTTTGATGCCCATTTCTTTCAACTCGGTGATTGCGTCCCTGCTTGTTTCGCGTACTGTATCTGAAATGGTGATGAAGCCTTTGTATTGTTTGTCGCTGCTGATCATCATGGTAGTCAAGCCGCTCGAGTCCGCATGGGCGACAGTGTCACAATGTTCGCCATGCGGAACGGATTCGTCAAAGTAGGGATGACTGCCGATTAACACTTCACGTCCGCCGACATTGCCCGTCACGCCACGACCTGTCAGCGCGGTGACTCCTTCCGCAGCAGGATACAGCATACTTAGTCCGCGATGACGAGCTTCGTGCGCGACCGCCTGTGCAATGGGATGTTCACTGCGTCCCTCCACAGCACTGGCGAGCGCGAGCAGGTTGTTGCAATCGTTGCACAACGTCGCAGGGTCGGCACATTCCACGGAGCGAATATCCACCACCGATGGTCGTCCGTTGGTCAGCGTGCCCGTCTTATCGAACGCGATGGCATTGATCTTCGCAAGCGTTTCGATGTGTACGCCACCTTTGAATAAGACGCCAGCGCGTGCCGCATTGCTGATCGCGCTGATGAGGCTGACAGGCGTGCTGATCACCAATGCGCACGGACAGGCAACCACCAGCAATGTCAGCCCGCGATACAGCCAGCCCGCTTCACCGAAAAAAGTTTGCCCCATGAACAGCGGAGGGATGATCGCCACCAGCGCGGCAAGCGCAACAACCGCGGGCGTGTAATAACTCGCGAACGAATCCACAAAACGCTGCGCGGGCGCCTTCTTCTCCTGCGCCTCCTCCACCATCTTGATCAGTCGGCTGATCGTGTTATCTTCCGCCAGATGCGTGACCTCGATCTCGAGCGCACCTTCGCCGTTGACCGAACTGGCGAACACGTCATCGCCGATGTTCTTTTGGATGAGCTTCGCTTCGCCCGTGATCGGAGCCTGGTTCACCGACGAGATGCCTGAAACCACCCTGCCATCCATCGGGATGCGTACCCCTGGCTTGACGAGGATCAGGTCGCCGATCTTTAATTCATTGATGTGGACTGGCTTCTCGTGAGGATGGTCATCGTGCCCTTCCAGCAGAAGTGCTTCGTTGGGCGTGACCGCCATCAAGCTGCGGATGGAACGTCGGGCGCGTTCGGATGTGAATCCCTCCAACGCCTCGCCGATGACGAACAGCACCATCACCACGCCTGCTTCGGTATACGCGCCGATGAAGACCGCGCCAATGGCAGCGATGCTCATTAAGGCGTTAATGGTGACTTGACGATTGATCTTGAACGCGCGCCATCCACTCTGCGCGATGGGATACCCCGCTATCACCATTGAAGCAACCGACATTATGTCAATGACGGGATGATGGATGTTGAGATGGGGAAGAAGTTCGTGAAAAAGCAGACCTGGCAAAACTAACAGCAAGGCGAGTAACGCCAGTTGCGTATCACGGCGACTCCACATATATTGAATGAAATTGATCGAAGGGACTTGTTCCGTTTGGGCTTTGTTGTCTTGCGGCTCACGCACGTTATAACCGAGTTCGCGGATGCGGTTGACAATATCCTGCGCAGGGACATCGCCCAACACATTGAGGGTTTCAGAGTGAAAATTCAGTTCGCTGGACGTGACACCGTTCAACTTTGCCACGCCCGTTTCAACGGTCTTGGCGCAGTCGGCACAGTCCATGCCTGTGATAATGAAGGTTTGTTTCGTGTTTTGCATAGTACTCTCCAGGGTAGAGCAATAAAAAATATCCTACACTACCTTGAAGAAAAAAGGAACATAAAAATTATTGACGCTGATCAATGACCTACAACTCCATTGGCATTCTCGTTACGCGGTACGATCCGCTTGCGGATCACCAATCCAATCGCCACGACGATAAAACCCAAAATGCTGAACATAACGAACGGTCCTTGTGGCAGCCATTTATCGAAGAGTTGACCTCCGATGCCTGTCGCCGCCATGATGCCGAACGTGCCGCTTAAACTGAAGATGCCGATGACCGATCCGCGGATGTCGCGCGGGGCTTGCTGCGCGATCAGTACGCCGCTGGCTATCACTCCGCTGATCTCGCCGATGCCGATCAATGCCGTGACGAGGAAGACCAATCCACCCGTCGGGTCGGAAACGAAGATGGTTGAGCCGTATCCGATGGATGCGAGCGCCACGGCGAGGATGACCGCGTTGGCGCCGCGGGAGACGAATGCCGCCATGTATGCGAGGGCAACCCCAGGGTCCTTTGCGGCGGCGAAGCCTTCCTTTGAAATTTGCAGATGCTTTTCTTCTGTTCCTTCTGTACCTTGGTGCGGTTTTGCAGACCAATGAGCAACAGGATCGCGGACACGATGGCGACGCCCGTTAATATCCAATATGTGCGTTGACCCGCATCCAACGCGGACATGCCCTCTCCCATGAATCGCTTGGGAAGCTGCAAGATGACGAACACGGTGATCATCGCGCCGATGCCGTTGCGGACCCCCTGCAAGCCCGAAGCCTTACCACGGTCTTTGTCGATCGCGTAATCTGCAATGACTGTGGAGATCATAGTGGTCGCAGCCGATGAACCGAGCGCAAACAACCCGCGAAAAACGAACAACATCGGAATGATACGGGCGGACGGATAAAGTTATAATGCCGCACCCAATAACAGGAAACCTGCTGCAAAAACAAGTTTGCGCCCGATCTTGTCCGATACCGTTCCCCAGCCGCCAATGGTGACGAGGATGACGATCTCGCCGAAGAAGGTCAGGTTGCCGCTGATCACGCCCTGCTGCATTTCAGGCACGCCGACCATTTCAGTTAACAGGAACGGTTGGAACTGCGGCAGGAATGTGAACAATAAAAGCGATGTGACCGTGGCGAAATAATACGTGAACATATTCGCAACGGTCACGCCTTGAACGAGTCGAACGGGACCATTTTTTTTTGTACAGCTTCAGTTGTCATGAGCTTTTCCAGTATTTATAAAGTTACTATTTCAAAAACACTCCGCTGGTTGACTGGGCGCGAGCGGAGCGAGCGCCATATCGAAACCAGCAATCCAAAATCCTCAATCTAAAATGGATTGGGCGTTTCACCCAACTCCAAACTGATCCACTTCAACTCTGTGAAATGTTCCACCGAATACTGCCCGCCGCTGCGACCAAAACCTGACATACCGAACCCGCCGACGGGTGCCATCGAATCAGATTGGAACGAGTGCATCCAAATATGAACCGCGCCGCAGCGAATACGGCGTGCCGCGGTCATGCCGCGCGCCATGTCGTTGGTCAACACGCCTGCGCTTAATCCATAGTCGCTTTCGTTGGCGAGCGCAATTGCTTCGTCCAAATCATTCACAGCAACGACAGCCGTCACAGGGCCGAACGTCTCTTGATTCCATGCCGAGCATGTGCACGGCGGTTCCCAGATCACGGTCGGTTTGTAGATCAATCCGTCGAACACTTCGCCGCCCGCGAGAATTTCCGCGCCCGCTTCACGTGCTTCGCTGATGTGCCGTTTTACTTTTTCCAATGACTTCGCGTTGATCAATGTTCCGTATGCGGCCTTGGGGTCACGCAGATCACCCAACTGTAGAGAATTCGCTTTCTTCGCCAATGCTTCCTCGAACTCTCTTGCAATTTCTTTTTCAACAATGATGCGCGCGCTTGACATGCAGATCTGCCCGCCGTGGAAGAACGCTCCCACCGCCGCGATCGCCGCCGCTTTTTCGATATCCACATCTTTCAAAACGATCAAAGGGTTCTTCCCTCCGAGTTCCATTTGCATGCGCTTCATGGATTTGACTGCCGTCTGCGCGATGTTGATGCCTGTGGATGTCGAGCCTGTGAACGCGATGCCATTTACATCGGATGACTCGATTAGTGCGGGACCTACGTCCGCACCGTAGCCTGTGACCACATTAAACGTACCTGACGGAAGCCCCGCTTCATTCAGGACTTTAGCCAGCTCCACCGCAATAACAGGAGTCTCCTCTGACGGTTTTGCTACAACGGCATTGCCTGCACCGAGCGCGAACGCGATCATCTTCACCAGCAGCGATAACGGTGCATTGAATGGACTAATCGCCACGATTACGCCCATCGGCTCACGGATAACCATCGACATACGATGCGGCTTGTCGTTAGGGAAGGTCTCGCTATAAAGCCTGCGTGCCTCTCCCGCTGCGGCACGGATCAATGATGCGCTGTACAAAACTTCACCGCGTGCCTTCGTGATGACCGATCCGCTTTCGTCTATGATGATGTCTGTTAATCGGTCAACACTTGCTTCGAGTAAGTCTGCGGCTTTGAGCAGGGCCCGCTCACGTTCAGGCGGAGGCAGTGTAGACCATTTTTCAAATCCTGCACGCGCAGCGGTGACGGCTTGCTTGGCATCGTCTGCATTGCCGCGTGAGGCGAGTGCATAGACTTCGCCAGTAAATGGATTGAGATCTTCGAATATCGTATCCGAGATGATCTCTTCGCCGTTGATGAAATGTCCGTAGGTTTTCATATTGCCTCATGAATAGTAGGGGCGGGGTATTCCCGCCCAATGTGTGCGATTCGATAATGGGGCGAGAGGACCTCGCCCCTACAATGAATCAAATTCTCTCTTCCAACATTGACGCCCGCAGCAAATATGCCCGCGCCTTGACAGGGTCTGATGCGGCTTCTGATAGAGATTTGCTTCTCTGCGCGCGGACTTCGTCTTCGCTCATGACCATGTTGTTATATTGCTGGTCTGTATATGGTTGTACGGATTCGATCGCATATGCGCGGCGTTCTTTTGAATATTCATCGAGAATCGAATCAGATTCTCCGTTATTGATGCGAATCAACTTCTCCGTGAGATTGGCCGCATCGTGGATTCCGCTGTTCATACCCATGCCGCCTGATGGATTGTTATTATGAGCCGAATCGCCAACGAGAAGGGCACGTCCCACACGGAACGTGTCCGCGACGCGTTGATGGACGCGATAGAGTTGTGTTGTCTTGATCTTGTAATCTGGAACTTCACCAAAGAAGTTGGCAATCCTTGCGCGAAGATTCTCTTCTTTCATGGCGATCTCTTCGTCTTCGCCGTCTTTCATGCGGAAAACCACGCGGACGATATCAGGCAGGTTCAGAATGATGACCCATTCTTTAGGGTCGAAGATGTAGCAGACCTGTGCCGCTCCAGGGAGCAGGTCGCCTGTGTTGAGGTCGCTACCGATGAGAAGGAATCGGTCTTCGTATGTTTTGCCTTGAAAGCCGATATCCAATTGCTTGCGGACAGTGCTATGAGTCCCGTCTGCGCCGACGATGTAGGAGCCTTCATGTTTGACTATCCCATTTGTAGTTTCAAATCGTGCTGTGACATGTGTGCCGTAATCGGTGAAGTCGATTAATTTATGGCCCATGTGGACTTTGCCTGTTTCTGTCGATTCAACGGCAGGTTTGAGTACGCGTGTGGCAATGTGCTGGGGACACTGTAAACGATACGGGTAGGAAGTGTCTTTCGAAACAGAATCATAACTAAAGTCCGCAATGAGGCGGCGCGGAGCGCGTTCCCAGTATTGAAGCTGATCCACTTTGTATCCGTGTTTGATGACTTCGTCCACAACGCCCCAGGTTTCGAACATCTCGAGGGTTTTGGGGTGAAAGGTACTGGCGCGGATCTGCGTGTTGAGTTCAGTGTCCGCTTCAAAGACTTCAGCAGGGATACCTGTACGGGAAAGGGCAAGCGCCAGTGAAAGGCCGACAGGTCCTGCGCCGATAATGAGGATGGGGGATTGGGAAGTAATCAATGTGGTAAAATCCTATCAAATGTTATAATGTTATAACAATATACCGCACCGA
>DATDAG010000505.1:0-2920 GCA_036525495.1 Anaerolineales bacterium | reverse complement strand
GGTGCTTCAGCAGTTTGACTACACCCTGACCTTTGAACTGATGAGGGTTACGTTTACCGCTATGGATGTGCTGTTCTATGGGCTGGCGATTTATGCCGGCTACCGCTACAGCTTCCGAAAGATCAGCCGCGCCCAGCTGTTGGAGGGCAACCTTTAGCAGCAGTCTGGACTGAGTGGTCTTACGGGGACTGGAAGTCGGGTAACAAGCGGCGTCTCGGTGGGGAAAGATTGTCTCATGATGCGATCAAAAATATATATTGTTACGGAGTTACCTTTAGGCAGGACTATGGGACCACAATCCACTGGTAAAGGTCAATAGATAGCGGCGCGGTTTTTCCGTAAGGTACTGGAATAAATTATTTTATCGTCCCTGTTTTAGTTGATTTGAGTATATTGATTTATTTTAAATCTTGGCTGGCTGAAAACCATTACTTCCCAGCAGGCAATGGTAATGTTCAATGATCTGATATTAGAGTGTGAGAATCAGATATTAAATCCAATAAATTTCGTGCGTTTACCATACTGGGAGTTTTGAACCCTTCTGTAAATTGGCTGTACACAGCTGATAACAATACATAAGCGTTGTTTTGTTCCCCGCGTTCAAACATCTGCCGGGCCAGTTTTGTCGCCGGACGCAGCTGATCCCCCAGTGCCCCCAATTGTTTTGCCACGTCAAGCGCCTGCTGATACGATTTCTCCGCCCCAATTTTGTCTCCCAGGCCTTTTAACAGGTCTCCTTTGCAGGTATGCAGCCAGGCCTGAATTTGTTTGAAACTGGCCCGATTTACAACTGCCATCCCATCTTCAAGTAACGCCAACCCTTCTTTTTCTCTTCCCATGATGGCGTACAGTTCTGCTAGAGGGGCCAAATTGGATGCATATCCCATTTCAGCGCCCATCGCTCTTAAGGTTTCAAACAGCTCTCTTGCCATTTTTAACTCTTTATCAGCCAGACCTTGCTCCGCCTTTCCCCATATTGCCAGGAATTGACCGTTAATTCCCCAAAATCCGATATCTTTATCTGCCAACTCGGTCGCTTTTTCTGCGTAAGTCCTTGCTTTCAGTCGATTCTGCAGCATGCAATAAAGTTGTGCGGTGAAATTATAAGCAAAAGCTCTCATAAACGGGTGGCCAAGAGACCCAGACAGAGCAATACTTTCCTTCGCCTTCTTCTCCGCCTGTTCGGAGAAGCCTAAATGATACAGTGCCCAGCTTTCATGTGCCAGGCCGGCAACTTCAGGATCAAATGCGGTTTCATAAACTATACCTCCAAACTGATATTGGTGATAAATTTGATGCGCATTCTTCCGACCTGAAAGGAATGTTTTTATATCACCCAGGTATGAAGCCGTACAGGCATGATCGTGGTAGGCCATCATCTGCTGCCAGGGGTCTTCAGTTTCTTCAGCAATTTCCAGTAGGCCAACTGCGATATTAAACGATGTCTGGAGTTCCAGCCGAACATCATAGTAAGCATGCAAACCAACGAGTGCCATACATTTTTCCGTTGGGTTTTCAATGTACGGACTCAGCTCTAAGGCCTTTTTATAGTTATTCGCAAGGGATTCATGACCGAAGCCGTAGACAGCAAGCAGAGGCCCACCAAGTGCTGTACGCAGTTTTAATTCTCGCCTATCGCGTTCAGTTGTTTTGGGAAGTTTTTCCAGGAGTGAAAGCGCTTTTTCGTAATGTGTTATCGCCTGCTGGTGCGCTAACAATCGAACGGCATGCTCGGCAGCCTGAGAAAAATAGTGAATCGCCTTTTCGAACATCTGAGCCTGTTCAAAGTGATAAGCCAGCTGCAAAGCCCGTTCAGGTTCTTCCAAACCATAGAGTTGTTCCAAAGTCTTGCCGATCCTGCCGTGTAAACGGGCGCATTCGACCGGGTCAAGCAATCCGATAAAGAAATTTTGGAACAGGATATGGCGAAAGCGATAATATTCAATTCTGTTGTCGTTAACTATTTCGATTCCCTCAGAAGTTACGAGAGAATAATCTCTGGACAACGGACCGCTTAAAAAGCGGATTACCTCTTCTACGGGCAGACCATGTTCGGCGGCAAGCACCTGAGCAGTGAACCGTTCACCCTCCACACTGGCCGTGGTAACCAGTTGGATCAAAGGTTCTGGCACCTGCCTCACACTTTCTGAAATTGCAGCTTCTACCCGGTCTGGCAGAGCTGACCAATCCAGTTCCCCTTGTACCTCCCATGCGCTTTCCTTACCTTGTACAATTTCCCCTCGGCTGCGAAGACTGTTCAGCAGTTCAGTTGCATACAAAGGGTTTCCAAGTGTATGTCGGTAGAGTTCTGTGCGGAAATTGTCATCCAACCGGTTGGGTTCGGCATCCACCAAAGCCTGAACAAACTGGATCCCATCAGCGTGCGCCAAATCAATAAAAATTTCCCCATCCTGCCGCCTAAACTCGTTGAGTACCACTCCAATCGAACCCTGTTCACTTAAATTTAATCCTTGTGGGCGGCTTGCTCCCAGGACAAGAATCCGATGGCCTGATAACCGCCGTCCGAGATGGAACAACAATCCTGTGGAATTGAGGTCTGCCCACTGCAGATCATCCAGGATAAGCACCACAGGGGTCTCGACTGCCAGGTTCTGCAGAACGCGTGTGTGCTGTTCAAAAAGGTCGTCCTGTTGCAGATTGGGCTGCGACGCCTCTGCATTTTCCAGTGCTTTTTCCAGATCTTCCACCCATTGAGGTGCGCCAACTCGAGCACGCTCGAGCAACTGTTTCCCAGGCACAAAGCGGTCGATTAATGCTGGCCCTTCCTGCAGTAGTTGTTCAATAAACCGGCCAAGGTTTTTCCAAAGACGTAGCGCATGCGCACGTTGGATTAAACCACCAGCCCACAGCCCCTCAACATCTCCGCTCAGCATTCTCATGCATTCAAGAAAAGGTAAGT
>DATDAG010000504.1:0-8294 GCA_036525495.1 Anaerolineales bacterium | reverse complement strand
TTGACAGTCGATTTCGAAAACGTTATTCTAAACATGGGATGTCTCCTTTTGCCTTGGATTGCAGTCTTTGGCATAAGGATATGACATCCCTCTCTTTTTTCAAAATGCAAAATTCAAATTCTTTTTCTTAAGGTCTATAGTTTCAGTTTTGGAACTTCGCATCCAGATGACGAAAGTGATTAGCAGACCGAAAACGATTTGCCCGATAACAATGGTTACGTTCAATATGAACGGTTGCATTGGAGACTCTTTCTTGGGGGAAATGCCTAATGGATCTCTCACCTAGTATCCATCACTCATCATTTGCGACAACTCCACGGACACAACGCCCAAACCGAATGAAGCAGATCAAACCCATCACAAAGACGAACACGATATCGAAGACCGCCAACGGCGCAGATGTCAGAACAGGCTGCAGGAGCAGGAAGATGATCAGAGCAATGAACAGCATACTGCCTTGAAAGAGCAATCCAAGACCTGCTACATATCCAAATGTTTGGCGGCGCTAAAGTTGAATGCCACCGATAATCCATGCGGGCATGATGAAGAAATCCGCGATGTTGACAGCAAGTTCTGTTCTGGGAAGATCCGTGTCATTGAATATGGCGACTGCGAGAACACTGATCACGCGCAGTATATATAAAGTACCTAGCCCTGCCAAGCGCCTGAAACGCAGTCGTTCCCATACTGGCGTTGTTGTACACGCGCCCGCAAATATATCCAACCGGCAGGTACCCGGGCAGCATGGTCATTTGCGCAAACCCATGCTGCATTACCGACCATGTATATGGCGTGGTTATATCCGGTGTGGCTTCACGTGTGTTAACACTTGACCAAAGGTAATCACCGATCAGGCTATCGCTATATTCACCAGTGTTTGGGTTGTAGCCTATATTGTCAGCCATTGATGCATCCGTTGAATATTGAATCCATGAATTACTCTTTTTATGGCAAGCGACCGTTAAACGTATCCAAAAAGAGTTGTTCAAAACGCGCCGCGTCAGCCCAGATGGCAACGCGAACTAATCGTCCGCTATTGCTTTCCAAAATGCGTCCGCTGTCAGAACCTTCCTCTTCCATCACAACGAGTTGATATTCTTGGAAATTTGTCAAACTTTCCTCGGTGACAATTGCAGCAGTGAGCGGATCCCAAAAATAGTACCAACCCCGCCGAATATCATTTTCCTTTTGTGTAAGTATTCGATAGACGAATTCAGCGACAGGCGTGTCTCGTTCATTCTTTATATGTTTGTAGAATTCCATGGTAATTGGAACGTGTTGGGTTGCATCGAGCGGGACCAGCGTAATGGGCATTGCAGAACCGAAAACAACCTTCGCAGCATGCGGATCGGCGTAGATATTCCATTCGGCATGTGGATTATCAATATTCAATGTCGGTCCCACATTTCCAGGAACATTTATTGCGCCGCCCATAATTGTCAGCATTTGCAGACCTTGTTCTAAATCGGAGTTGCTCTCAACAGCCTCAGCGATATTGGTCAAAGGACCCAAAGCAATGATGTGAATTTTTTGCGCCGACCCCTGCGCTAACCGAATAATGAGATTCGGAGCTGTTTCATCGGGTGAAGAATTTGGATTTCTGGGAAGGGACAAGTTGAAAAGATTATCGACCCGATTTCGCCACTCCATTGGGAAGGCATGATCTCCGGATAATGGCGAACTTCGTCCACAAACGACAGGTACATCAGGACGCCCAGCCAGCATCAGCAGATCAAGGGCGTGTCTGACGCCTGGACCGCAGTGCGCTTCCCCTGTCCCGGTCACTGTGATGGCGATGACGTTCACATCGGGACGCTGAAGAAGATAAAGGATCGCCATCCAATCATCCCCAGCCATGTCGGTATCGATGATGACAGGAAGAGCACCTTCTTTCAATGTTGGGGCAATACCTGGTTCAAGCGTTGGAAAAGATTTAGGATCTATAAGACCGCGAACGATCTTGATACTTTTCCCATCTGATTGTATGTAGTAAGTTTGATAGCCCAACCTGTCAAGCGCTGGTCCGCTGAGCAGTACCAACAGCAAGATACCAAATAGGCTGAACGAAATAATCAGAATTTTCCTTTTCATAGATCGATCCTTTCAAAATAATGCACCCAGTGGCATTACTCAGATCATCCTCCACACTGAAGACACAGGAGTGTGGTGTTTGAACGCTTCATAAGCCTTGCAGATCGGATACAAGGCAATCAGTCCGATGACCCAGACAAGATACGTCTCAGGCAAGCCTCCCGGTGTGGGGAATCCCATTCCGAACGCGCCATAGATGAACCAGTGTGCCATGAAAAAGTACAGCGCAGACCGTCCAAAAATCACGAGCGGTTGACCCCAAAAGGCGAGCCAACGAGAGACACGTGCAAACAGGGCAAGTGCGACCAGATCAAAGCCGAGTGACAAAAGCAGGAACGACAGGCTGGGCGGATACTTGACCACATTGAGGAAGTCGATCAAGGTGTTTCCGTTTGGCATACGCAGGTTGCCAAATCCGCCCAAGACTCGCACGATGGGGAAGAGCACCAAACATGTCAGCCCGGCAATCAATGCCAGTCGGTAGGCGCGCTCCGGGTCACGCGTGATGAAGCGGGCGAAGCCCATTCCCAACAACGCGACTCCCAGCCATGGGATTGGCGGATAGAGTACAAACGCAGATCCAACAGAACCGGGGAGGAGAAGCAATCGAATCGGAGTGAAGACGCCCAAATCGGTTCGCAACAGGATCTCAGGCAGGATCTGCATCACGAGGATGACCGCCGCACCGATGGCAGCCTGCATCGGTCCGCTCAGACGCAGGAATAGGATCCCCATCAGCATGGCAACGCCCAGTCCGGCAAGGATGCTGAATTCAAGGAGATTGGGCTGATTGGAAGTAGCCAGATCAACGATGAATTTCTCGAGCAGGATCAGCAGCAGACCGCGCAGTGCCAGATGACCGGCGATACGTCTCTCAGACCAGCCGCTCTTCCGCCGTGCCTGCGCGAAGAGGACCATGCCCGCACCCATTAAAAAGTAGAAACCGGGCGCGCATGGATGGGTGGCGAGCCGAGTCAACATCGCCGCCAGGCTGGGGTACGCCGGCAGGGGCTGATCCCAAGTCTCGAACGGATGCCAACGGCGGACGAAGTAGCTGGCGTGGTCAATCGCCATCAGGATCATGATCGTCCCGCGTAAGGCATCCAACGGGAAGAGTCGTTTGGTTGATGTAGTGGCGTCATATGGTGATGCAGGTGAAAGGTCCCGCGGTGGAGTGGTTTGGCTGGTGGGGGCACGTCTCAGCATAATGATGCTCGTCCACAAGATCCCGGCGCTTGTCACCAGCCCAACCAGTTGCCATGAGGTAACGAGTAGCATCATCAAACCGACCATCCACAATGTTGTAGCGCTGCGCGGGAACAAGCCGATCTGCAACGAGACAACCCCCAATGCCAGCGATCCCCATACCACCAGAAGCACCGTCAAACCAAAGAGCGGAGGCAGGATCGGGCTTTCAATGAAACGATTTGCCATTCCCAATGGTGCACGCTGCGCAATGACCTGGACGAGTTGAAGAGTCACAAGGGCGGTTAATCCCACAACTGTGGCGATGGCACCTGCAGAACCAAGGCGACCAAGGTGCGGACTCTGGAACGCGTTCACGCCGACCAGCCAGATGACGACTCCCACGGTTGGGATGACAGAAATTGTTCTGGCAAGAGATGGATCCATGTTTGAAGTCAGGATCGAGATCAGGATCGCGAGAATTACTGTCAGCAAACCGACCACGCCTCCCAGGCGGGCGGCAAAAGGGATTGTTGAGATTTGGGCCATCTTCTCCCCTCGAATTTGAGTTGTACCTGACATATCCGACACTCCTTGTCTATTGATTAGTAACGAGTTGCTGATTATCTGCCTCTGATGAAAAGGAGAAAAGCAAAGAGACCCACAAAGATGAGCAACATCAGCAATCCCAACGCCACACCCCATTTCTGCATCTTTTTCTCCTGTTCAGTGAGTGGGCGGATCCTGTCCTTGTTTCGCTGTTCCAAGGCAGATCCGATTGCCACGCCCATACCGGCTCCCATCGCTATGCCCAGGGCGAGGTTGTCAAAGACCAGACCCAGGGCTACGCCGAATCCGGCGCCGATGCTGATGCCAATTCCAATCCAATAGCCTTGGGGATGTAAGTCATCATCAAGACTGGCCTCAGCACTGGACCTTCGCATCCAGATGACGAAGACGATCAGTGCACCGACAACGATCAGTCCGAAGACAACAAGTGAGATCAATACGAACGGTTGCATTTTGAGCCTCCTTCTTGGGGGAAATACCTAATGGATCTCTCACCTAGTATCCATCACTCATCATTTGCGACAACTCCACGGACAAAAAGTCCAAACGGAATGAAGCAGATCAATCCCATCACGAGGACGACAATAACATCAACAATGGCAAACGGCGCGCTGGTCAGTAATGGCTGCAATAGCAGGAAAACGACCAGCGCAATAAACAGCATGCTGCCTTGAAAGAGCAGTCCAAGACCCGTTACATACCCAAACGTCTGGCGCCGCCAGAGTTGGATGCCGCCGATGATCCATGCGGGTGCGATGAAGAAATCCGCGATGTTGACTGCGATTTCCGTCCTGGGAAGACCCGCGTCGTTGAAGATAGCTCCCAAGAGGACGCCCAGCACCCGCAACATGAATAAAAGTCCAAGGCCTATGAGCACGCCTCCAGCCAATCTTTCCGGCACTGCACCAGTGAGTCTTTGACTTACATTCTCCCCATCAATGCTGGTGATAAGGCTGATAAAGGTGTACGCACTCATAACAGCAAGTGACAAGAACAATAAAAATGCCCACGTTAAAGGCGCGGCGAATGTGTAGCCAATGTAATTGTAGAATACGAAGAACAGCGCACCCATCCAAAATAACGGACCGATCAGTTTGCCGCGCCAGGTCAACCACATGGAACCGAGCAGAATGGGCAATCCAACGAAGAGATTGACCACGTCGTTGGGGACGAATGACTGAACCAACTCTTCTGTAGGGTAGATGGCTGCGCGAGATATAAGCCCGGCAATGGACGCGATCGTCATCAAGACGGCAATGATGATGGATAAAATATAAACCAGTGCCAGCCCGCCTCTTGCATATGTACTTTTATTGCTTGTGGTCATGTTTTTTATCCTTTCTTTTGTATGACATTCCAGACCTGGATCAATCATCCTGTCTCCAGAGCATTCCTATCCATGCCCCGAGCCGGGCAGTGTAAACCGTTATATTGTAGGAGTTGCTCAGCGCCAGCAGGTATATGGCAGGGATCAATGCCACAATGCCTCCATAAATATTTATGAAAAGGGCTGTTATGGCATAGATCAGCAGAAGCAGACCTGCGATAAATATCAAACGCCGGTATGCCAGAATGAGGTAGGTCAAATAATATTCAAGCCGTTCGCGATCCAGCCGCCTGCGATTGGACATGACCTAACCTTGTCCTTTTTGCTTTGATTGACGTGAGTATGCATAAATGCCGCATGTCATCACAACGATCCCAACACCCAGCAAAGCGGGAGTGCCCACCAAACGCGCCCTGTAGAATATGATACTAGCCAGTGTTATCACCGGGCCTGGGAAAAGCAGATAGAAAATTAACTTCTTCTTAATGCCCATGAGGACCATGGCCGCTCCGCCAAGCCCATAAGCGATAGTAATTATTAATTCCAACCCCCAACGAGTCAGGAAATCAACTTCAGGCCGTGGATAACCACCCGCAGGGATTTCCTGGCTGGTGATGATCAGTGAGGGCTGTAACCAGCCCGCGTCCTGCGGGCAGAGACGGATCCAACCTGCTGTCCAGCGCCACTCACCTTTACCAGGATAATCCGCAATTTGACCGGCACGAATCCCGAAATGTAAATGTGGCACCAGTGGATCTTTTTCACTGCCCCCATTTTCGTAGTCGTCTTCCAGATAGGCGATCAAATCGCCTCGCTTCACATTCGTACCCGATTCCTGTCTCCAACGACTGGGGCTGAGATGCCCATAGAGCGAATACAGATTCACCTGCGGGTGGTCAATGATGATCAACCAGCCGTAGCCGCCAGCCCTCCCTGAGAAACCGATGCGCCCATCTGCCATCGCATAGACCGGCGTTCCGGGAGGATCATAAGAATCTTCAGCAGCATGGTATTGATACGGATCGCTAAGACTCGACCGTCCACGCATGACAAAGGATGATTTGTAATTTGAAGATCCAGGTTCGTATTCATCCAATGGAAACTGAAATGGAAGACTATCATCTATCGGATAAGTTTCTGCTTTGGATAAATCAAAATCGAGGTTATAGCTTGGGCAGGATTCTTGGTATTCAGTGTTGCATGCAGCCAAAAACAGGAATGCGATCCCAAGAATAATCCATGAACGCGGTGTGAATTTGCAACTTTTCTTTTTCATCATAATTTTTCCTTTTGACGTACTTGAACGAACGTCCCAATACCGACTGGAATAAAAGTGATCAATGTTATGGCATAGAGTGTGATCCCTGCCCAATCATCGTTGATGGAATTCAACGTGTTTTCAAATGATAAGGGTCATAGTTGGTAATACACGATCCGATGTGCTCGCTGCACCATCTTAAAGGCACCAGCCAGCTTATAAGCCAGGCGGTAACCCGTGCTCAGGCGATCCAGGTCGGGATCCTGGGTGAAATACCACTCTTCGATAAGTTTGATGCCAGATGACCAGGTTTCGATCTCTTGAGGATCGTCAATACCCCATCCGATGCTTGCACCAGTCTGCTTTAGCGAAGGATGCCGGGTTGCCGAACGGGTGGTCATCCGGCTGAATACATCAGCAATCAGCCGGCACCCCGGGAAAGTCTTTTGCATTTTGAGCAGCAAATCCCTGACATTGGTTTCGTCCAGGTACATCAGTAAACCCTCCGCAATTATCAATGCCGGGCATCCGGTTGCATCAACCCTCTTCACCCATTCCAATTCAGTAACCGATGAAGCAATCAGGTGGTAGCGTTCGCTCAATGGGTAGAATCGCTGGCGGAGTTCAATTACAGGTGACATATCCAGGTCGTACCATTCAACTTTACCGTTGTCGACCCGCCAAAAACGGCTGTCCAGTCCGCAGCCCAGATGCAAAACCACTCCATTGGGGTGCTCTGCAAGGAAAGCACGGGTAACCGTATCGAGCTTCTTTGCCCGTTGGCATACCAGTATGATGGTTTTATAGGGTACGCGCAGGCGTGAGAAATCATAATCCACCTGCCTGAGGATCTCCTGGGCTTTGGGGTCAAAAAACAGTGGGTTATCTGGTTGCGCTTTTGAATAGAGCGGTATAAGCAGGGTTTCCTGCTCAGGCGTCAGGGTGACCTTCATTTTTTCATTCATTTTGAAAACTCTCCTTTCCGGGTAGGTTGAGCGGAGCTTCAATTTAGCAGGATGAGCTAGATCAGGAACATGCCGAGTCCAAGTGTCAATGCCAGTGTATCTGCCGACCACGCAACTGACTCGGTTTTTATCCCTGCTCCTCCGGTGTTGCCGCTTGCAGGTTTGTATGAAAGAACAACAAATACTGCAAGCAGCAATGAAAAGATCAAGGGGACAAGGTTCTCCACAAGTGAAGCTTGAGATGCAAAAAAAGAATATATGAATCGAACAAACATCAATGAACACATCCCCGGTAAAATGATCAGAAATTTATCCTTGAAAGGGGAATCGGATTCGATGTCTGTCAGAGGGAGAGGCAGGCTGATCGTTTTGACACCAGCTACCAGCAGGAATGAACCAGTCACTAAAAGGAGCGGACGCGGCACACCAAGGGCGGAAATCCATTGGGCATCCCCTCCCGGCGTCATCATCCCAGGCGAATAGGTGACACCTTCCTGGATCATGGCAATGGGTCCCCATAGCAGGAATGGGAGCAGGACTAGTCGGCGTATTCGCCAGATCAGGAGAAGGCAGGTGACAGCCAGTAAAAGATTGAACAAAGGACCAGTTGCGGAAGTGACACCAAGCACTTTATCGGGCAGAGATGCGACGCCCATGATCCTCGAACCGCCTAACGGGTCTATGTGGACCTGAATATTATCTGGGTTTTCGTAGGCAATGTGACCCCAAAAGTGACCATACTCATGCACCAGCTCGCTAAGCAGAAAGGCGAAGGTAAATGAACCAGCCAATAACAGGATCGATTTGATGGATCGGGTTTGGTTGCTACTCATCATTTGCACCGTTCAGTTTCTCGCTTCCGCTACTTCGTAACGGTTGTCAGTGGTCAACCATTTTG
>DATDAG010000503.1:0-5298 GCA_036525495.1 Anaerolineales bacterium | reverse complement strand
TAGGGATAATTCGATCTCCCGTGATAGGCGTTGTTCATTTCCTGACAAACGAAAATCCACCTTCAGATGGTTTGCCTGGCTGGTTTCGAGCGCCAGCATTTCGAGCGCGGTAACAAGCCCCAGGTCTTCGAGGTAGATGGGGCGCAGGGCGCGCGTCAGGCGGCGCAGGTTTTCGATGGTTTGTTCAGCAAGAGATTCGAGTTCGCTCAACGCCTGATGGCCGCTGCGGGTCTTGACAGATTTTTGGGTAAGTTGCACGCGCTGTCTGAGTGCGATAACCGCCTGTATGGTATCGTCGTGCAGTTCGCGAGCAAGGCGGTTTCGTTCTTCCTCCTGCGCCGATGTGATCACGCCGATGTAATCGCGCAGACCCGCCTGTGCGGATTGCACCTTGCGCGCCATCTCCTGTAATTCATTTTGCAATTGATTGATCTCGGATATCCCGCCAACTGGTTCCTTGATACCATCGAAATCACCCCATGCAAGTGCGGCAGCTTTGGATTCAAGTTGCTGCAGAGGCTGAACGATCTTTCTCGCGCCAAACCACAAGGCAAATACAGCAAGCAGGAATGCAGGCACAAGCACGAGCGGCGCCATTTGTGTTATCTGGAGGGAAGGGCTGACCACCACCTCCCATGCCTCCTCGGTAATAAGCGCCCAGCCTGCGGCACGGATCGGGCTATAAGCGACCACATGTTCATTGTCATCCACCTGGACGTAACGTGTGCCGCTCTCACCGCGCAGCGCTTCAGTCACGCCGGGGTGGTCGGCAGAAAGATCTCGAGTCTCGGGGGAACCGCTGACATAGAGCACTTGACGCGAGGAGTCTACCAGGTAGATCGTCACCTGAGAGTTCGCGGGATAGGAGGTTGACAATGTTTCTTCGGCAAGTCGTCCAGGGGAGAATGCGCCCGCCGCGATCACATTGTGTGATGAGGAATACGCAGAAACAACGACGAAGACCCGCTGGGAGCTTGGGTCGAAAAATGGCTCGGAGATGACAGGTTCAGTATCCGACGATGATGCGATAATCACATTATGGGTGTTTTGCGCAAGCCAGCTCCAAAGACCTTGATTATCCGTGCTTGCGATCAAGTCCCCATCCAATTCTAGAAAAGCTACACCTCCATCAAAGTCAGATAATAAGTCGCTGGATGTTGCAAGAAGTTCATCAAAAATGATATCGCTGGATTCCCCTGCAAATACAACCATGCTCGAGATCGTCGCCATGCGGTGATGCAGTTCCGAAATCAGCGCAGCAGCAGTGGACTGCACTGCCCGCTCATCGCGCTCGCCCACGAGGGAACGCATGTCGTTTTGATGCAGGGTAACACTCCCAAAGGCGATGAATAACAACAATACCGTCAGCGGTAGAACCGTGACGGCATAGAATTGCAAAGGCAGACCTCGCAACCGAGCAAAGGACCTTCGCATGGGAGGTTTCATTCCTCGCCGAATTGTCCCGTGTCCTGCGAAATCCAGCCGAATGACACCGCGCGCATGACGGCTTCGGTGCGGCTGCTGGCTTGAAGCTTAGCAAAGATGTGCGCGAGATGTCCCTGAACTGTGCGGTCGCTGATACCCAACTGCACACCGATGGCTTTATTGGTATATCCCCTTGCTGCCAACCGCAACACATCAAATTCGCGGTCAGTCAATGAATTGATCGGGGTCGTTTCGGTTGGCTTGAACAGGTTTGACATCAGTTTGCGTGTGATATTCGGATCGAGGGCTGACCTGCCTTCGTTAACATCGCGCACCGCTTGGATGAGTTCGTCCGTTTTGGCAGTCTTGAGCACATACCCATTTGCGCCCGCCTGCAAAACAGCCATTACATAAGGGTCATCATCATACGCGGTCAGAATCAGTACACCCACTTCAGGGAAATGCGAACGCACCCAGCGCGTCACTTCGATACCACTGGCAATGGGCATTTGGATGTCCAGCACCGCCACATCAGGCTTGTGTTTTCGGATCAGGGTTTGCGCTTCCCCCCCGTTGCCGGCCTCCGCAATCACCTGCATATCACGTGCACTTTCGATGATCTGCCGAATCCCCGCGCGGACAACATGATGGTCATCCGCCAGGAGTACGCGTATTTTGATCTTTGATCCCTTCGATGACTTTGACATAACTTCTCTCTTCTAACTGACGATTATAGCCCTGCGACTGAACCATATACGGGAAAGCAAGCCATACAATGGCAAACCCAGCCAGAGGTCCAGTGACGAGGCGCATGATCGAGTTGAATGAGCCAAGCGCGTCGCCCGCATAGAACGTCGCTGGAAAGTAATTGTTCGTCATTGTAGCCAGCCAGACATTTGTATCACGGAATCCCTGTCCGATACCCGCGAAGTCGCTGACCAGGTGGGTTAACCCATCAACTGCAATGGGGAGCAAAAGCAGGGCAAACGCCCACCAAGAAAGCGGCTTGATCCTGCGGCGCAGCGGATACCAAAGCAATGCGAAGAACCACACGCTGGTATAGAACGAGATCATGCGGTCCGACCAGGCGATTTTCCAGCCCATCGTTTCGTTCCCAATGAATTGACGGAGGATGATGGGGTTAGTAGTATCCTGCCATGCGGACTGAATCTTGCTGAGAGAGTACATGGTCTGCTCGCCGAACCAAAAGAAGGAACGCTCTGGCAATTGGTGGCAAAAAAAGGAGTATATAAGGTAAATCGTCCTTCCCGCGCCTGTCCAGCCATTCTGCATGAAGACGGGTGCGAGGAAAGGTAAAAAGACCCACAATCCGTAGATTATGAGGAAGGTTTCGAGCCAGTGTGTGCTAACCCGTTGCAGAAGGGATGGGTTCGATCTTCTGGGATGGGTTTTCGTTACGATTGTCATTATAGTTTTATTATGGCGCTCCAGGTTCGGGCGCGCGGTTGAGGTTGGCGCGATAGAAGGCTTTGGCGGCATCCGCATCGAAGCTTTCAAATTTCTGCAACCGTGTCCAGGATGTCATGACCAGCGGGACATCAATCGAGGGCCAGGGATAGGCGATAATTTTGGTGTTGCCAAGCTCATCCATGACTGAACGGATCTGAGATTTCAATTCATCACATCCCGTGTTATCTAACAGGTCACAGTTGTACCAAAAGATGATATAGCCATGCTCGAGGTTGTGAACCAAATAACCAGCAGGGTATGTGTAGATATTCGTTTCGTAAAATCCAGCTTCTGCCTCCTGCCCATAATGCGAACCTGAAGTCGGTGGATCGGAATTGTATTCGCCCGGATCGGTATCCAGTTCAATATGGCTGACAGCCATTTCGGGAACAGCTTCACCCGCCGCAGGTTTAACTCCTTGCCAGACCACTAATCCTATAACCGCCAAAATCCCGGCACCTATCCCACCCCAGATAAGTTTTGAGATCAATTCCTGCCTTTGTTGTTTCTGGCGTCTTTGCTGTCGTTTTATTTTTGTTTTCATAAAACCTTCCAGTATTTGTTTCTAGACCATCTAGACGAAAACTAAGTGACGTCTAATTCTATCAAGGATAAATATGAATTACACTCCTGTCGAAAACAAAATAGGAGTGTAATATGTTGAACACTCAAGGTTTTTTATTCCATAGTGAGTGGTGCAAACATTCCAGCTTCGTAATGTCCCTACGCATGACAGGCAAATTCCAACTCGCCATCAACATGATCTGGGAAAGTGGCATCTACAGTAAATGTTACACCAGGTTGGAGCACGTCTTCGCCAACCTCAACAACAACGCCTTCATGTTTCATTTCCATTTCATCTTCACCGTGAGCATCATCATCGCTATGAGCATCATCGTCATCATGAGCTTCACCTTCGCTTAATGGCTCAGCAATCACAAACTCATGAGGAACAAGGCCTTCATTTGTAAGTGAGCACACTGAACAAATTACTTTTTGCAATCATTTCTTTTCTCCTTTTGGCTGTTTGAGTGGACATAATTGAAGTGTAGGCAAAGACACCTGGATATTCCAGAGCCAAATATCGCATTGGTTTATAGGCAAAATTGCCTATAAACCAATATGGTCTGAAAAGATACTCTCTCCCGAAATTCATTATTGATATCAAACTGAGTAGGCTAAATGGCTTAGCGCCTAGAGCGCAATATGGCGCAAGACACCCGGAAGGGCAACGGCTATCATGTACACATGTCAAAACGATACATCATCCCACTGGCGGCTTTCCTGCTGGGATCCGCTTTAATAGCTTCATTCTATTTAGGCATCCTCACCTGGCTACAGGGCTGGGATTATACCTCATCCCAGTTCATGCGTGACCGTTGGTATATCACCCCCATTATCCTCGGCTTTGGGGTCCAAGCCGCGCTCTATTCCATCCTGCGCTTCCGCCTATTCATGCCGATCACCTCCATGCACGGAACAGGCACAGTCATGGGCGCGAGTGGCAGCACATCCGCAACTGCTATGGTTGCTTGCTGTCTCCATCACGTCACAGACGTACTCCCAATCCTCGGATTGAGCGCCGCAGCAAGCTTTCTCACACGTTACCAACGTCCGTTCATGCTTGTCAGTCTCGCCATGAACCTGATCGGCATCGGCATCATGCTCTTTGTTCTATACCGTGAACGACAAAAATTTCAGCTTATTCTTTTAGAGACAAAATGAAACCCTTCCTTTTCCCTGCTCTCTCAATCTTAACTATTATTCTGGCTGCCTGTTCCACAGCTCCAACTTCTCCTCCCCCTTCCGTTTCCGTTCAGGATTCTTCCCAGCCTACCCCAGTGCCAAATATCGTTCCCACCCCGACAGATGACCCCGCCATCCTCCCGACCTTATTTCCAAATATGAACATCAATGCCGATAGGGACATGACCCGCATTGATGAACAAGGCCTGGTCATCGTTGAAATTACCCCGATTAATATCGGCACGCCATCTGATACCATCCAGTTTGACGTTGTTCTGAATACCCACTCCGTTGACCTGAGCATGGACCTTGCGACTCTCGCGACTCTCACCACAGATACAGGGATTACTCTGCAGGCAACGTTGTGGGATGCACCGCGCGGCGGACATCACGTCAGTGGGAAGTTGATCTTTCCCGCTCTGCAGGATGGCAAATTCATTCTCGAAGGCGCGACCAAATTGACCCTAACAATCCTGAATGTAGATGTTCCCTCACGTGCCTTCGAATGGGAATTAATATATAGACCTTAAGAAAAAGAATTTGAATTTTGCATTTTGAAAAAAGAGAGGGATGTCATATCCTTATGCCAAAGACTGCAATCCAAGGCAAAAGGAGACATCCCATGTTTAGAATAACGTTTTCGAAATCGACTGTCAA
>DATDAG010000502.1:0-4676 GCA_036525495.1 Anaerolineales bacterium | reverse complement strand
TGGTAGATACTATATTGCCCATAAGTATGGTCTCATAATGGAGGATCAAAATGCTGTTTTAGTGACTGGTCAACTAAAAATCATTGGCTTTATCAATAACATTCCCATGGCGATTTGGACAGCACTGGAGGGGTTGTGGTTGGTGATTGTTGTTGCCATTCTTTCTCTTTGGCGGCGGAATAGGCTTGCATTTTGGTTATATATTCTGCCAATAGCATTTATGATTTTCTTGGGAGCCTCTGTTAATGATATGACCCGAAGTATGGCCTACATATTCCCCGCCGTTTTTATCGGGTTTCTTGTTATGTGGTCGGATCTCACCAGTGATCAACTTCGTGATTTCTCACTGCTTGTGTTCGCAATTTGCCTTTTTTGGCCTGCCTATTCCGCGGGCGGAAAATCCACGGTGTGGTGGCATTACCCTCTCCCCATGCAAATAATTCGATGGGTAATTGGTCGTTGATTTTAAGGTTTCCTAAATGCCTGTTTCCATTCTCTTCACCATCCCCAACTTCATCACTGCTGGCTCAGGTCGGGCAATGCTCAATATTGTCGAGCGGTTAGATCGTTCCAGGTTTTCTCCAGCAGTTGCCGTCCTCAAAAAAGGCGGCAAATTGGATGCGGAAGTGGAGCGGCTGGGTATCCCGCTGATCGAGGCGCCTTTCGTGATTTCGGCTAGGCCCTATGCCACTTTATTCTTTCGCGCGTGGAAGGCGGCTCAAGCGTTTCGCCCCTACAACTTTACTCTCTGGCATTCCTTCCATTACGCGGAAGATTATACAGAGCCGTTGATCGCTTATTTCTCCGGCTCACGGGCGTGGATCTATTCCAAGAAAAATATGAATTGGCATAGCCGCGCATGGATACTGCGTTCATTGTTGGCGCGCCGAATTGTGGCACAGAACACGGACATGTTGGCTTGTTTTTTTCACTCTCCTGTATTCAAAACGAAAACCCGTTTGATCCCCCGCGGCGTGGACACGCAAAAGTTCAACCCGCAAGTTCCTCCACGTTTGCAGTTGCGAAAACAATATAACATCCCTGCGGATAGCCCGCTGATAACTTGCGTGGCAGAACTCCTTCCCGTGAAGGGACATCTGACATTGATCGAAGCGGTTGCAGGCATTCCCAACATCCATTTGCTTCTAGCAGGTCGTCCCATGGATGCTAACTACGCCGAAAGCCTGAAACAGCAAGCGGCTGGGTTGGGGATCGCTACTCGCGCCCACTTTCTGGGCGGGGTGGAGGATGTGACTGCCTTGTTGGCGGAAAGCGATATCTTTGTCCTTCCGACACTTGGGCGTGGACGCATGGAGGGGTGTCCCGTCGCTTTATTGGAGGCGATGGCCTGCGGTAAAGCCTGTGTTGCCACCGATATTCCGGGAAGTCATGATCTGATCGAACATGGAAAAAGTGGATTGCTTGTTCCGCCGGAAGACCCACAGAAAATGATGGACGCACTTGGGCAATTGCTCGCTGATCCCGCTCAAAGGCTGGAATATAGAAATACGGCACGCTGTCGAGTCGAAGCGCGTTACATGATCGAGAGGGAAGTATTAGATCATCATAAACTATATCTTGAAATAATTGACACGGGCGCTAAACAAGGATAAACCAATGGCTTATTATAAAAACCCCATCACTCGATATTTTCTAAGGAAGGGGTATCTGAGAAAAATTTCTTACCGATTATCATATTATTACAGAGTTTTATCTAAGGATCTGCTAACGGATTTTACTATATTGTTAAGTAAGCGCGATGTAAAGGTGATTATTGACGCTGGGGCAAATATAGGTTTTATGACCTTTCAGTTTAGAAAACGCTTTTCACAGGCGGATGTTTATTGCTTTGAGCCAAACCCGAATGTATTCAATGTGTTGGTAAATAACTATAAAGGTGATTCCCGTGTCCATTGCTTTCCGTATGGTGTGGGGGATGCTGACAGAGAACAAGCCTTCAATATCAACGCAAATACCGGCACAAGTTCTTTTTTAGACGCCGCTGACTATCACCGTTCCCATCAGGCAATAAATCTTTTGGGATCCCATGTCGTTCAGATGATCTCGTTGGATGAATTTGTCAAAAAGAATTCCATTGACCGTATTGATATTCTAAAACTGGACATTGAAGGATATGAGTTGATGGCATTGCAGGGCGCAAAATCGTTGTTGAAAGATCAAAAAATTGATGTTATCTACACAGAAGTGAATATTGTAGGTTCTTATGTCGGTCAAGTGTTGTTCCATGATATTACAGGTTATTTGAAAGAATACGGATATCATTTATTTAATCTGGAAGGTTTTGTTGCTCAAGAAACTCCAATTCGACAGGCGATTCTGGGAAATGCAGTCTATTTTTCGGAAAATTTCCGTGAGTATTTAGAAAATCAATTTGGAAGAGAAAACTGCGGATGGTAGTTCTAAAATAAATGAAAACAATCGGTGATATCTTCATATCATCTGACAGGAAGCCATCATCCATTTTAGGGCGGATGAGGAAATCGCCAAACGCACAGATTTTAGGTAATGATCAGATGCATTTGGGTGAATCAGATGAAACCTGGAAAGGCTTCCCATTTCAGGCGAGAACCATCCGTCATGCTCAAGTGTTTGTGCTGGGTGAGTTTGCTGGGTTTAATGATGCTGACTCGTTGGATGATTTTGAAAAAAACATGCCGTCTCAAACGGGAAGTTTTCTGGTTTTCGCGTGGGATGAAACTGAACATCAATGGCACGTGTGGACAGACCGCTTTGGTACTCTGCACGCATATCACGCATGGGATGGACATCGCGGAGCATTGGGTACTTTTGCGCCAGCGGTAGCTGAAGCCGCCAGTCAAAAAAAACTGGATTGGGAGGCGCTGACAGCCTGGTTCTCGTTCGGCTTTTTCCCCGCCGACCGCACACATTTCACAGACATGCGCATCCTGCGACCAGCCAGTCATTATGTGTTCGATCAGCATGGACGATTGCTAACACAGGCACGATATTGGAATTGGCAATACTGCCCGGATGATAAACGCTCATATGCTGATACAGTGGAGGAGTTAGGCAGGGTTTTCCATGAGGTCATGCAAGATGCCTTACGTGATGGGCGGGTGGCGGTACCCATATCGGGTGGATTGGATTCTCGCTCGACACTAACAGCTATAAGTTCAGATGTGACGCGTAGTGGCAGGGTTTGGTCATATTCCTATGGATATGCAAAAAATTCAGTTGAAACAAAGATTGCCCGCCAAGTATCCAGAGCTCGCAACCTGCCATTTACTGCTTACACAATTGAACCCTATTTGTTGGATGAAATGGATCGCCTGCTGGCTTATACCGAGGGATACCAGGATGTCACGCAGGCGCGGCAAATGTTCGTGCGTGATGATATAGCCGATCATTCAGACGTTCTGATCGCGGCATTATGGGGGGATGTTTGGTTCAGCGACATGGGCCTGACGCCAGCCCCGAACATTTCAGATAATGCCCTCTTGCAATATGCGATCAAGAAGGTGCGGAAGAAGGATGGCTGGTTACTCGATCATGTTGTTCCTCCAAATCCTGGCGATGATGTAGAATCTTTGCTTAATGGTTTTGTTCAGAATGAGTTACAAGCGCTACAAAATATTGCCGATCCCGATTTTCGTATCAAAGCATTTAAAACCGAGCAATGGTCATTTCGCTGGAGCATTCCGCCAACACGGGTCTTTCAATCTGCGGCATGGCCGCGCAAAATATTCTATGATACGCGGTTGACGGATTTCTTCTTGACCGTCCCATCGTCTTTTCTGGTTGGGCGTAAACTCCAAATAGATTTTTTGAAACGTTTTGCTCCAGACCTGGCTCGCATCACCTGGCAGGTTTATGATGCCAACCTTTTCCATTATCAATATTTCAACACATTATTGTTGCCCAAACGCGCGATAAAAAAGGTATGGCGTATGTTAAGTAGGGAGAAGGTGTTTGAGCGTAATTGGGAAACACAGTTCTTGAACCCACAGGGTCGTGCTGGGTTGGAGCATTGGCTTACGCGCACTGGGTTGCGTCTTCACGAGTTTGTTGCTCCACCTCCATTACAAAACTTGCTTGATGAGTTTTATACTTCACCCACTGCCGCACGCGGATATACCATCTCCATGCTCTTGACGTTTTCGGCCTGGTTGGAAAAATGGGATAATTGAGGCATTACGAAGTAGAGCGGTTGGGTATGTTCTAAAGGATTCCACCGTCAATGAACTTATACAAGCCGTTCGCAAAGTGGTCTTAGGGGTACGATATCTAAGTGCCCCCCTGTCAGAACAGGCTATCGAAATGTATTTACAAAAGGCTCAACAGAGCAGCTTGGATAATTACGATACGCTGACAACCCGTGAACGCGATGTGCTTCATTTGGCTGCCGAAGGCCACAGCAATCCTGAAATTGCTGAAATGCTTTCAATTAGTTCCCGGACAGTAGGGACTCATCGAACCAATTTAATGCGTAAATTGAATTTTCAAAACCAAACAGATCTGATCCGTTTTGCTCTAAAACGCGGCATTTTGCCTTTGGATGGCTAAATACAATATCGGCACAATCTGTCAAAACGGCCTTTTTGACCTGAAAATCGAAAAGGCCGTTTTTATTTCTAGGAGTTACGCACTCCAGGGGAATATCGGGGTTATTAGGGCGGGCGTCGCCCACCCCAATA
>DATDAG010000501.1:0-3981 GCA_036525495.1 Anaerolineales bacterium | reverse complement strand
GTCCAGCATTGACAGAGTCAAGGTGCGCGCCGACCACCACGACATTATCGGGGTTGCCGGTCTTTGATTCGGCAAGCACATTATATGTTGTAGCGATACCGCGGAAGGTATCTGTCTTCAAACGCATCACAAGCCCCGGTGTTGCGGCAAGCTGCTGACCAACCGCCTGTGTTACAGAGGTCACGCCTATGTTGAGTGTAAATCCATTGCCCAGGGTGCCGTTAATTGAACCGGCGGCATTGTTATAAATGATCACACCCGATGCACCAGCGTTATACGCATTCGTTGCTTTTATTGCAAATGTACATGCACCGCGGCTGATCAGGGCAATATGCCCAGGGGTGAAGCCGGCAAAATCTGCAGCATTACAGCCCGTGATAACCGGCAAGGTGCTGACAGCCGCTGTAACATCACCGCTACCCGAATAGGACATGATATTGTTCACGACCGGTCCGGCAGGCGGCGGGGAAACTTGTTCCAGAACCGTGGGTGATAGAACAATGAATGTCTGGAACTGGAACGGCTGGACGGTCACATTGTAGCCAGCGTCTGCGAAGACCTGTGCCGCATAATCTACAGAAGCGTTATAGCCGGGAGTGCCAGATGTGCGTATGCCATTATTAGCATCGGCGATAGCCTGGAACGCCGCCTGATGCTCGCGGACACCCTCCAGTGTAACGCACTCAAGCAGTTTCTTTTGCGTGTTGTTGGAACGTATATCGCAGTCTTCTGTTCCTGCAAATGCAGACGGGGCAAATGCCAGTGCTCCCGCCAGGATTGCAAACATCGTGAGTATTCGAACCGTTTTGGTTAACATATTTATTCTCCTCTGGCGATCAAATATTGATTGACAACAACTGGTATGGTTCAGAATATCGTGTTCTTTGGGGAGCCTCCTTTTGCGTAACAAAAAACTACCGAAAGGGTAGTAGTTATTCGGTAGCTTGGCTTTCTGTCTTTTCAGACAGCCCCATAACTTTGCGTCCCCACCTCACGATGGGTTTGCCCTTTCGGTATTGCGATAATACAGATTGTATTTGTCCATATTATAATGGATTGAACATCCATTTTCAACCACGAAAAGGTTACACGGCGCTATTTGATCTTCTTGTGTGCCCGCCCTCCAATACGGAAGTACATCAACTTGCCTTTTTCATCGCGGATGAAATCACCCAGCGCGCCTCGATACAGCCCGCTCATGCCGAGGACTTTATCCTCATCGTAGAATGCAAAACGCATGGGCGGCAGTGCAGGTCCTGGCGGCGAATCTGGTGTGGGGAAGCCCCCAAGCGGGATGTGATGATACATCAGATAGTCCCCCTGTACCTTGAGTTCGCAACATTCAGTGCCGATCTGGTACCTGCCGGTATATTTCTTTCTTTCAGCTACGGACGTTTGTATCGGTGTTGGCAAAAGGATGGAAGTATTGAAATAAATTTCCAAAACCCAGCTCACGATGTTCGATGTGATCATGTTCCCATCGCTGCTGTTGGTAAGTATGGCAAGGGCAAAATCCCATTCAGGTATGAGGAACAAATAGGCCTGCTGTCCATTCGTCGCGCCGCCATGATAATACAAGGTGATATTGCGAATCTTCCGAATGAACCACGCGATTCCCATGTCGCCGCGCCCACCTGCATTCACTTGTATTTTGCGCATCGCACGCAGACTTTTGCCCGACAGTACACCCTTCTTGCCGGCACTCATATGGAAACGTGCATACTTAAGCAGGTCGCGGATGGTACTCACGACTCCTCCCACGCCGTTGCCTGCCCGCCCAATTGCCCACGGACGCGCCACCTCGACCTTTCCCTTCACTTTCTGGTGACCGACCACCACACGTTGCATGAGCAGGTCGTCGTTCGGGTAAAAGAAAGTCATATCCAATTCGAGCGGGTCGAACAACATCTCTTGAGTAGCTTGTTCATAAGTCTTTTTTGTAATGACCTCGATAACCCGTGCCGCGATAGCAAATCCGGTATTGTTATAGGACCATATCGTCCGATGCGGATGAATCTGTGGGAGCTTGGCAATATCTTTGACCATTTTGTCCAAAGCGTCATCGCCGTTGCCGAAGTCGTTGAAGTAATCGCCAACCCAGCCTCCCATGTGAGTCAGCAGATCTCGTATGGTAACCTTCTTTTCCACCTTCTTATCCCGCAGTTTGAAGTCTCTAATGTATTTACGTACGGGCGCGTCGAGGTCCACTTTGCCTTGTTCTGCCAATTGCATCAGCATGGTACCCGTGAAGGTTTTGCTGATCGAGCCGGTTTGAAATAACGTGTCAGGCGTTACTGGCAGCGGGTTCTTAATATCCGTCATGCCAAAACCCGACACCAATTCGCGTCCCTTATGCCAAACGCCCACAGACACACCCGGCACTTTCAATATCTGCATTTCCGTCAGAATGCGTTCGCACAACTCTCGGAATTTTGGGTTCTTGATGTAAGTCAGGGACGGTGATGGCATGATGATTTCCTTTTCAATTTATGAAGCCGGGTTGGGTCGCGATGATAGAGGATTGGCTGTTGTAGATACGGAAGAGTTTCCCTTATTCGCCGCTTCCCTCCATCCACGTGGACTGATACTCGGGCTTCTCAAATTCGAGCGCGTCCTTCGTGAGATGCAAAGGATAAAAAGTATCCACCATCACAGCCAGTTCTTTTGTTTCCTTTGCCCCGATGCTGGCTTCGGTCATGCCGGGCTGTGGACCGTGTGGCAAACCGTATGGATGCATGGAGATGTCGGAGCGGTCAATCCCCTTGCGCGACATGAAATTGCCCTCTGCGTAATAGATCACTTCATCCGAGTTGACATTCGAGTGGTTGTACGGCGCGGGGATTGCTTCGGGGTGATAATCGAATAAGCGCGGAACGAATGAGCAGACGACAAAGTTGTGCGCCTCAAAAGTCTGGTGTACCGGCGGTGGCTGGTGGACCCGTCCCGTGATTGGTTCGAAGTCTTCGATATTGAATATCCATGGATAGAGGTATCCGTCCCAGCCGACCACGTCGAAGGGATGGTAATCAAGGATGTGTTTGCTCAAGCGGTCACGCACCTTCACGCGGACTTCATACTCACCGCGGTCGGTATGGGTTTCCAATTCATCCGGCACGCGGATGTCACGCTCACAGAACGGCGCATGTTCGAGCAGTTGGCCGAAATCGTTGCGGTAGCGTTTAGGCGGCGAGATCTGTGACGGGTTTTCAATGGTGAAGAAACGCGCTTCATCCCCGTCTATGTGCATTTGCCAGGTTGTGCCGAAGGGAATAACGATGTAATCGCCCTCGCGGAACTTGAGATTCCCGAACTGCGATTTCAAGACGCCGCTGCCTTCATGTACCCACCAGGTTTCGTATGCCTGTGCGTTGCGATAGAAATAGTCCATGCTCTTTGATGCGCGCGCCACGCCCAGGATTACGTCCCTGTTTGCCAATAACGGAATCCGTGCAGAGACGGCATCGCCCCCGATTGGGATGTCTGAAGTGGCAAAGGCACGATGACGGATCGGACCGAAGTCCACAGTTTCAGGCAGGCGTGAACCGAGGTCTTCCGTGTGTTTGACTCTTGGCGGGATGAAGTTGTGATACAGGATCGATTGCAGAGAGGAGAATCCCTCCAATCCCATTAATTCTTCGCGATAAAGCTCTCCATTTGGTTTTCTAAATTGCACATGTCGTTTGTGAGGGATCTGTCCGAGCTTGTGATAGAAGGGCATGGATTACTCCTTAATTGTTTCACTCAGAATATATAACAGTTTTGTCGATTCGATTTTCGCGGGCATGTATGAGGGCTTGAGATGCATCGTCCATTATTTTTTGGCTGGTTATCGAGCGGTCTCCGGGCAGGGTTGCCATCCCGATGTAAACAAATAGCTTGAAGGAGACCTTATCGTAGATATCAGACTCGACACGGAAGAGCTTTTCCAGGCGCTCACATACGATGTGCCCGCCCTTTTTATCTGTGGATGGCATTAACACC
>DATDAG010000500.1:0-5827 GCA_036525495.1 Anaerolineales bacterium | reverse complement strand
AAATTCAGTAAATCACGGATTCAATCTTTGAGCGCTTCGTTGTAGCTCCTTTAGTCACTTTTTCTCGTGAAATCAGCTGAAATCAGCCCCAAACACGTGGCTTCAGCCGTTACTTCGGCAAATCTGTGATTTACTGAAATTAGTTGTTGCAGGCGCAGGAACCGCCGCCGCAACCACAGGAGCCGCCGCCACTTCCACAGGCGCACCCACCTTCGCCGTGACTGTGACCTTCTTTCGCCATCGGGCTGTCCACGGCAAATCCGGCGCCGCGCACAGGGTCGTTAACAAAGTCGATGCTTGCGCCGCGCAGATAGTCAATGGAGACTTCATCAACAACAACCTGGACACCGTTCATGTCGAACGTTGTATCCACATCACGGATGTTGTTATCGAGAGCCATGCCGAAGTTCACGCCACAGCACCCGCCTCCAGCAACGTAGACGCGCAAGGCGTAGCCTTCCAGGTTGCGTTCGGTCAGGATATTTTTAACGGCGTCACTAGCCGCCGGGGTAAGCTGGAAGGTTGTGTTCGTTTCAATAACGGTTTTTGTGTCCAATTCTTGTAACATATCGTTCTCCTTTTGGAGTGAAATTGGATGTATCTTATCAAATTCAAGGCAGGGTGTCAACCAAATACTTATAGCATAGTTAATGCTTGACACATCCCTATCCCACCTGTACAATCCCCCTTCTAAACGGGCGGAAGCCCCAAAAAACTATTTTCCGGGAGGAATTACCCTAATATGTACGCTATGCAAGGACTTACTCCACTGGAGGCGGTCGCGATTTGGGCTGTGTTTGGCGTTGCCATCATCGGCCTGTTATACGCGGTCTTTCTCCGTTCCCAAATCCTGCGTGAAGATAAAGGCACAGAGAAAATGCAGGAAGTCTGGGGTTGGATCAAGGATGGGGCGAACGCTTATTTGCAGAAGCAATTGCGTTCCATATTGCCCTTGATCGCAGTTCTCACTGTCGCGCTCTTTCTCTCCGTTTACATTGTTCCGCCGACCCCTGAAGCGATCGAACGTTTCCATGGTATGCCTGAAAGTACCGTCCGTCTGGTGATCGGGATTGCCCGGGCGCTGGCATTTGTGATGGGCGCAGGTTTCTCGCTCACGGTCGGTCAGATCGGTATGCGCATGGCAGTGGAGGCGAATGTGCGTGTCGCTTCGGCGGCAAGAGGCTCCTTTGGCGATGCACTTCGCATTGCCTATCGCGCTGGCACAATCACCGGCATGTTGACTGATGGCCTGGGTCTGCTTGGTGGCACGGTGATCTTTATCATACTTGGTATCGCTGCCCCTGATGCCTTGCTCGGCTTCGGTTTTGGTGGCACGCTTCTGGCGTTATTCATGCGCGTGGGCGGCGGCATCTTCACAAAGGCGGCAGATGTCGGTGCAGACCTGGTCGGTAAGGTCGAGGCAGGCATCCCTGAGGATGATCCGAGAAACCCTGCTGTGGTGGCTGATCTCGTTGGGGACAACGTCGGTGACTGCGCCGGTATGGCCGCGGACATCTTCGAATCCTATGAGGTCACGATCGTTTCGGGACTTATTCTCGGCCTTGCCCTCTGGCACGCGACGGGCCGTCTTGAGTGGATCATCTTCCCATTGGTCGTACGCGGTATCGGCGTGCTTTCATCCATCTTCGGAACATACTTTGTGCGCGGTGGTGAGACCGGTAAGAGCACCGATGCCATGAACGCCATTTTCAGCGGCTTCCTGACTTCAGCAGTGATTTCTGCTGTTATGTTCTTTGCCGCCGGGTACTTCTATATGAAAGACTCAATGGTTGATTTCGGTGGCTGGTGGCGTATGCCTGCGGCAGTGGGCGTTGGTGTTTTGCTTGCCATTTTGATCGACCGCTTGACTGAATACTTTACTGGCACCCATGCGGCGCCTGTCAATGATATTAAGAAAGCCGCTGATACCGGCCCCGCAACGCTCATCCTCAACGGTATTTCGGTTGGTTTTGAGTCTTCTGTTTGGTCCGTAGTTGTCATTGCGCTGACCATTGTCGCTTCCATAATAATCTTTGGCACGATCCCGGGCTTTGACGGCGCGGAAAGGGCAACCTTCATATTGTATGGCGTCGCTATGACCGGTATCGGTATGCTAACCCTGACCGGAAACAATGTCGCCATGGACTCCTTTGGACCAATCGCTGACAATGCAAACGGTATCGGTGAAATGTCGTGGTCTGGCAAGACCGATAAGACAACGAAGAGTGCCCAACAGATTATGGCTGACCTTGATGCAGTGGGGAATACGACCAAAGCCATTACAAAGGGTGTGGCAATTGGTTCCGCCGTGATCGCGGCCGTGTCGCTGTTTGGGTCGTTCCTTGTGGATGTGTCGCGCGCACAGAATTCATTGGGGATTCCACTTTCTGAGCAGATCCAGGCTATCGGTATTCGAGTCGACATCCCACAGGTGTTCGTGGGTATGTTGATCGGTGGAGCTTTGCCTTGGTTATTCTCCTCCTTTGCTATCCAGGCTGTGACTCGTGCGGCCTCCCTGATCGTTTTAGAGGTCCGTCGCCAGTTCAAATTGGGCGTGCTGGAAGGCAAGGTTAAGCCTGATTACGCTCAGGCGGTTTCCATTTCCACGACAGCGGCCCAGAAGGAATTGGTTTCGCTTGCATTGCTCGGCATTGTGACCCCGATCGTGATCGGTCTGATGCTGAAGGTCGAGGCACTTGGTGGTTTCCTGGCAGGCATCATCATTTCTGGGCAGTTGCTGGCTGTGTTCCTCAACAACTCCGGCGGGGCATGGGATAACGCCAAAAAATTGATCGAAGACGAACCCAAAGATCTCAAGAAGAACACGGGTAAGGGTTCCGAACGTCATAAGGCTAGCGTGGTGGGCGATACAGTGGGTGATCCCTTCAAGGATACGGCGGGTCCGGCGCTCAATCCGATGATCAAAGTGGTGAACCTTGTTGCTGTGATCATTGCTCCGATTGTGGTGCAATATGAAGGTGTGACCGGCGGCGCGCTTGTTGCAGTATGGGTTGTTGCATTTGCATTGCTTGGTGTTCTAGGTTGGGCGGTTAGCCAATCGAAGAAACCGGCGCAATCCATGGTGGAAGTGAAGCCTGCGGGCAAGAGTCGAAGTAAGAAGAAATAAAATAGTTTAAGACTCTCGGAGAATTCGGAGTCTATTGCCAAGACTCGTTCGGCAATATTCCAGATTTTTCTGACATTCAAAAGCAGGCAATACATTAGCTATTGCCTGCTTTTAATTATAAAGAAATCATGAAACGAATTGCATCATTGCATCCTTATTTTTTTGTTCTTGCGTCTATATTGTTCCTGTACCCCAGGGCAGCCGTTATTGCATCACCTGACCAAGTGATACGTCCGTTGCTTGCTTTGTGGCTTTTGTTGGGTTTTATAAGTGCTATTGTATTCCTGTTGATTCGAGATTTCCGGTGGACGTCCATATTTACAAGTGTATTTGCCATTGGGTTCTGTTCGCAAACCCTATTCTTTTTCATGGCGGGTATTGTTTCTCTAATTGTATTCTTCCTTTGGTATGTTTCTGCCAGCCTGTTGAAGCGTCGGATCAATCTGGAACAGGTGGAAATCCTTTTGTTCACGACCGCTTTCTTTCTGAGTATATATTATGCTTATCCTTTGGTGAACTATTGGATCAATTTTCCGGATCTGCCGACTGTGCCTCTTGCACCATTACAAGATATAAAAGCGAGCGAGGTGCCCCCAGATATTTACTATATTGTTCTGGACGGTTACGGTCGCGCTGATCTTCTTGAGGATTTGTACGAATTTGATAACTCAAATATTGTGCAGGCTCTGGAATCCAGAGGGTTTGTCATTCCCAGCGAGAGTCGTTCTAACTACCCAAAAACAGCACTTTCAGTTGCATCAACCTTGAATATGGATTATGTTCAGACCTTTGTGCCCGAATTGAAAGAAGAGCCTTTTTGGTGGATCATGTCTTCTTTTCTGAAGCATAGTCGGGTTCGAGATAACCTTGAAGCCGTCGGCTACCGGAGTGTCGCAATTGCAACCGATTGGAGTATTACCAACAATGTCACGGCGGATGAATATTATGCTTCAAAGACGATCATGCTTAACGATTTTGAAGCATTTTATATTTCCACAACACCACTTATCATGCTAAAGCCCTTGTTGGGAAGATTTGCGTTCGTTCCAACTTTTGACTCTCATGGGGAACTGATCCTTTATAATTTTGATACTCTCGCTCGTATTGCAGAACAACCCAGTTCTCCAAAATTCATATTTGCCCATATCCTTGCCCCGCACCCGCCCTTTGTTTTCGGGGCTGATGGTGCCAATCTCCAGCCGGGTTATGCATTCGGTTTCGATGATGCCAGTGATTTTCCATATGATGCCCAATCTTATCGCGATGGCTATATTGGACAGGTTCGGTTTATCAATGAGCAAATTATCTTATTTGTTGACAAGGTTTTGAAAAGTGCCGCGACTTCTCCCATCATCATTCTTCAGGCTGACCACGGCCCGGGCATGTTGACAGATTTTAAATCTGTCGAAAATACCTGCTTGAGAGAGCGGTTCTCTACCTTTGCAGCGTATTATCTGCCTGATGCAAATCCTTCCACAATCCCATCTGATATAACACCGGTTAATCTATTTCGGATCATTTTTAACACCTATTTTTCTGCTGATCTTCCCCTGTTGGAAAACCGGCATTTTTATTACGATGGCATTTATATATACGACCCTCAGGATGTTACATCTGAAGTGGATACTTGTGTACGGAACTGATATCCCCTATTATCTTTTCTCCAACAGGTACAGGTGGCGCGTCGATTCACGAATGTCCACTTTTTCGTGAATAACGAAGTATTTCTTGAATGCATTTTCAAATTCGGATTCTGAATAATTTTCGAAGATGTCAACGCGGGTCTTGAGCATTTTTTGCACTTGAGAATCTGATTTCGGGACGAATTCAATTACCACCCATCTGCCGATATCCTGGAAAAAATTTGCCAGATGTTGCAGTGGTACATTATTCGAGATGGCAAGATGGTGGATCAGTGCTAATGCAAGGATCATGTCCGCAGGAGAACGCGCTAGAAACGATTCTCTCTCCCTTTCGTGCCAGCCGATGGACGGGCTTGGATTGGTCAGGTCCAGTAGCAAGGGAAGGATGGACTGTTCATTGTCTGCTTTCAATTTTCTATAGTTTTGTTCCACTGCAGCCGGGTCTCCATCGAAAGCTATGGAATTTACGCCCTTATCGGACGCAAGCCTTGTGAAGAACCCGTTATTTGCTCCCAAATCCCATAAGGAAAGCGGACTGACACGGTTCATCCATTCTGATACAATCTCCCTCTTCTGGGTAAAAGCGGCATCGGTGTAATTCGTAATGGCATAGTAGTCTCCCCATTCGGTACCCGCAGGTTTCCATTCAAGTTTCGAGACAGTGTTCTCGATATTGCCTATCAATCCCAACAAGGATTGCTTGCTCATACCCCTGCCTTGTTGCGGAGTTGTTGGCGGCTTATTTGCATACCTGAGCAATGCCTGTGCGTGCAAGTGGATGTGAGCCATCAACCCGAAATCGAATCTGGTCTTATTGGGTAGCAGACGGCTTGCAAGGTCAAGTGGCAAGCCATCTATGTGAACACGCAACAATTGACTAAGCCGAATATCGGTCTTTGCCATCAACGCTAGCGGTGCAAGGAAGTGTTGGCAGAACTGCCGGTATGCCACCCAGGGTCTGCCCTCTTCATATATTTCAAAGGATAATGTGTCAATTAGAATCGGTTTGCCTTTATGGAATTGGATGTTGTAAGCGCTGGCATCCTTCAATGCCATG
>DATDAG010000499.1:0-17317 GCA_036525495.1 Anaerolineales bacterium | reverse complement strand
GCAATCAAGGTGTTCATGGTATGATCGATGGTGGTTATGGGCTCACCTCATGGTTTGTGGATGTTTTGCCAAAAACAAGCTTACCATGTTCGGGGGCCCATCGCCCCTTAATCCGCTCGATCAGTTAGCGGAAAGTAAAGTTATAATGGAATGTAACTTAAGTCACTGCGACAAATTTCTATTCACCTATAATTTGTCCAGATTTCGATATTTGTAACAATTGGAGGCTTGTAAGTAATGAAAAAGAATCTGCTTTTTATCCTGATCCTGGGAGCGCTCGTTCTCGCCGCATGTGGCGGCGGAGGTGGATCGGATGAATCCGCCGCGCTCGAGTCTGTACCTGCTGATTTTGCCGGCAAGACCAACCCTCTCGGCGCAGACGCGGCAACCGATGGTGCAAAAGTGTTCCAGGTCAACTGTGAATCCTGTCACGGACCACAGGGACACGGCGATGGTCCCGCTGGTGTAGTGCTTGATCCCCAACCCAAAAATCTCCCTGATCTGGCAGCACAAGTCGGCGACGACTACCTCTTCTGGCGCATTGCGACAGGCAAACCCGGCACATCCATGGCCCCCTGGGCAGGCATCCTGACAGACGAACAGATCTGGCAGGCGGTCGTATTCATCCGCACACTCAAATAATAAGATCGTTTTCAAAAAAAGAGCGATGCTTTTCACAGCATCGCTCTTTTCTATTCATCCCGATTCATCTTTACCCACATTGCCCCGCCAAAGAAACCGAGGAACAACCCCGCGACGGACGCTCCCCAAGCAAGAAAATTTACAACGAACGTGGACTGCATCATGCCCATGATGGTTAGCAAAGGGATTACCCAGCCAACGAGAAGCAGGATCAAGCCAAGGGTAAGGAGGAAACGTGGCGAAACCATCATCCCTCATACAACCAGCAAGCTACAAAATGCTCAGGCTCGGGTTCAAAATCGGGCGGTTCCTTTTGGTCGCAAACACCTGCAATGGCTTTTGCGCAGCGCGGATGGAAACGACATCCCTTCGGCGGGTTGACCAGGCTCGGCGGTTCGCCAGGCGGAACTTCCTTATAGTTATCTGCGTTGCGCGCATCGGGGTCGGACGTAGCCGCAAGCAAGGCATGTGTATAAGGATGCAACGGGTTTTTCAGCAGGCGGCGTGTCTCGGCTTTCTCGATCAGGTTGCCGGCATACATTACAAAGATACGTCTCGAAAAATATTTCACCGTCGAAAGATCGTGCGTAATGTAGATCACTGAAAGCCCATGAGACTCTTGCAATGCACGCATCAATTTCAAAATCTCCACGCGGACCGAAGCATCCAGCATCGAGACAGGTTCATCCGCCACGATCAACTTCGGTTCGCGCAGCATCGCACGGGCGATCACGACGCGTTGCTGCTGTCCGCCGCTCAGCATGTGCGTAAACTTCTGCAGGAACTCCTCCACTGGGTGCAGTTTCACCTCACCCATCACCTTATGAATGCGCGCCAGCCGCTCATCCTTGTTCCTCATGCCGCTGATGCGAAGCGGTTCCTCCAAAATCTTTTGCACGGTCAAAAAGGGCGGCAACGCCCCATACGGGTCCTGTTGCACGTAACCGATCTTGAAACGATATGCCTGCAACCCATCACCTTTTAATTCTGATAAATTCACGCCGTCGAAGACGATCTTACCTTTCGTGGGGATGTTTAACCCGAGAATCGTTTTCATCAGGCTGGACTTCCCGCATCCTGACTCACCGACAACTGCCACGGTTTCCCCCTCGCCCAATCCAAAGCTGACACCGTCCACTGCCCTGACATAACCTGCGTGACCGAATCCGAATCGGCGCAACTCATACCAGATATGCAGATCATGGATGTTGAGTAATGGTTCAGCTTCTTTGATAAGTATATTCATTTTTATCTCTCGTTGCTCGGTGATCATTTTGCTCCTCGTGTAGGTCATCTATTCATACAACCAGCACTTGACCTTGCTTCCATTCCTGGCAACGACAGGCGGTTCTTCGTCGCATTTATTGAAGCGAAACGGGCAACGCTCGGCGAAGCGGCATCCATTTGGCAGATCGATCAGGCTAGGTGGTTGGCCGGTGATGAACATCGGATCTTCATCAGTATGCAGGCGCGGGACGCTTGCCATCAGCATCTGCGAATACGGGTGCAACGGCGCGGGGAAGAAATCCTTTGCATGACCCGTTTCCACAATTTGGCCGGCATACATGATGGCGACTTCATCAGCCAGTTCGCTGGAGGTGGCAATGTCATGCGTGATGAGGATGAACGACGTGCCCAGTTCATGTTTGATGCGTTTGAGCACATTCATGATATTGGCCTGTGTGAGCAGGTCAAGCGCGGAGGTCGGTTCATCGAGGACAACCAGGCTGGGGCTGGTTACGAGCGCCATCGCCAGCGCCACGCGCTGGCGCATCCCCCCGCTCAACTCGAACGGATAACGGTCAATGAAATCGTATGGCACGCCCACATGCTGGAACATTTTACGGACAAGAGCCAGGGACTCCGCCTTGCTCACGCCTAGATGGATGATGGCTGGCTCGGCAACCTGGTCTCCAACTTTGATGACGGGGTTGAGCGAGTTCATGGCTGCTTGCGGAACAAGCGACATGCCCACCCAACGCACGTTCTGGCGGAACTCGTCTTCTGAGTAGGTCATCACGTCCAAGCCCTGCAAGAAAACTTTGCCATCATAGGATTCAACGTTACGCGGCAACAGTCGCAGGATGGCTTTCGACAGGGATGTTTTCCCGCACCCTGATTCACCCAGTATCACTACCGCCTTATGGACATCAAGATCGAAGTCCACTTCGTCCACAGCCTGGACAGCCCCCTTCTGCGTGCGGAAGTGGAGCTTGAGATTTTCGATGTGCAGGAGTTGTGTTTGTATGTTCATAATGGTCATTCCATCATTGGGAGGAGCCGCTGGTTGAGTAGCGTTGAGCGTTCGTTGCGAAAGGCATATCGAAACCAAGGCAACGAGGCAGGCAAGATTGCTTCGGGCTACCGCCTCGCAATGACATCGATTACACTCCCCTCAACCGCGGATTGAAGATACGGTCGAGCACGAAACCGAGCATGGCAAAGGCAAGACCTGTGAGCATGAGCAGGAAGGCGGGTTCGAGGATCCAATAATACTGACCCTGATAGAGCGCTCCATTGCTGATGGCGTCGGTAATGACCTTGCCCCACGTGGGCAGGACGGGGTCGCCAAGCCCCAGAACGGCGAGCGATGCTTCGAGAAAAACAAACGTAGGGATCAACGTCACCATTTGGGGGATGAGGAGCGGGATGATGCGCGGGATGAGATACAGCAACACGATACGCAAATCTTTTGCGCCGTATGCCTGCGCCGCTTCGATGTAAGGGGATTCTTTCACTTGAAGAAAGACCGCGCGATATGTGATGATGGCTCCACCAAAGATGCTCAGCAAAATCGTCGCGCTTAGAATGACCCAGATACTGCGAGAATAGAATGTGCCAATCATGATGAGTAGCGGCAGGAATGGCAATACCAGATTGACCTCGGTGATTCGCTGGATGAATCCATCCACCCAGCCACCATACCAGACGCCGACCGCGGCAATCACCATTGTCGTGACCGTTGTTCCCAACGCGGCGAGCAGTCCGAACGCCAATGCAATAGGTGTTCCCCACAGCAAAGCCACACCCAGGTCTCGGCGCATGTGGTCGGTCCCTGCCCAGCCGGCGACATGTCCGTATAGGACAAATTCGGAGTTCACTCCCGAATCCATTTCGAAGGTGATGATCCTGAGCTTGAGGATGTACTGTCCATGCAAGGGTGTGGGAGGATCAGAGTCGGGGGCTGTAAAAAGCCCTTCGCGGGGATTCAATCCGCCCAGTCGACGCGTGAGGCGTGAGTCTTGCGAGAAGATAAAAGTTTGCGAGGTGGCTATGGAAAAGTCTGCAATGCGAATTTCACGCGCGTCCGGAGTCAAAAGCATGACGGAAACATACGGTTGCTTTTCTTCGTACTTCGCATTGAGGAAGAGTGTGAGTTCCTGCGGGAAGGAGTCGAAATCGTATTCGAACGGGTAGACGATCTCGATTACGTTGAAGCCCTCTTCATTTTGTGTAACCGTTTTGTTGGACTCGTTGGAAGGGATAGCAAACGACTCTGGAAGTTTTTCGCGTCGGAACAGGTTGAACCAGGCCGGTTCGGCATTGACAGGGTTTTGATACCAGACGTCCTGCCCACCGCGCCACAGACGGATGGCTTCAGAATAGGGTATGGCAAAAATGGTGTAGATGGCGATGCCGGCCAGCCCGAGAATGATCAGCGCGCCTATAAAGGCAGATGGATACTGCCTGAGTTCACGGAATGTTTTTGCTAGGGTGCTCATTTTGCTCTCCCTCCCCCCACCTTGACGCGCGGATCGACGAGGGCGTAGATAAAGTCGAGCAAAAAAACCGTGATGGCAAGAAGGTAGGCAAAGATGACAGTTGAACCGACGATAACGGGCGTCTCGTATTGACCGATTGCCTGCAACAAGGTTTGTCCAAGACCGGGCCATCTAAAGACGCCTTCGAGGATGGGCGCGCCGGTCCATAAAGTGATGAGGGTCAGGGCAAAGGTCGAGATGATGGTGGGCAGGGTCGGGCGCAGGATGTAGCGCCGTTCCAACATGCGCGGGCTGAGTCCCTTGGCTTTTGCCATTTCCACGTAGTCTTCGCTCGAATAGATCAGGAAAAATGTGCGCCAGTTGTAGGCGTTCAGGAATATCGTGCTCAAAGTGATCGCCAGTACCGGCAGGGTCAGGTGTTTCATCAGGCTGAGGAAATACTCGAACGGATTCTCAGGCGGTGGCGCGGCGACCATGCCTCCGTATGGGAAGATGCGCAGGATCGCGGCGAAGATGACGATCAGGAAGATGCCGTAGAACCAGCCCGGCGCGGAGCCGGTGGGCGCCAGCCCCACAATGACGCGGTCCCAGAAGGTGCCGTAGCGGCGGGAGAGGGACAGCGCAATGAGTATGCTAAAGATGAATATAAGGATGTTCGACGAGGCGAACAGGAATAAGGTCGGGGGGAGGCGTTCGAGCATGATGTTACGCACCTGCCGCGAGCCTTTGTCGCTGACCATGTTCTGCGCCCAACCCAGATCCAGAGTGAGGGCGTTCCGCAAGAATCGAAAACTGCGTAACACGAAAGGCTGGTCAAGTCCGACGCGTTTTTCGCGAATAAGGATCATTTCACTGACGCGTGCATCCTTTTCCTCCTGCGAGAGCAGGCGGAAGGAGACATCATTCCGCATGAGTTGGTTTACATCTTCACGGATCGTGGCGCGCTGGATCTGGTCCACGTAGCCGCCCATGTTGGCGATCAGGATGGTAAGATAAACACCCACGATCATCGTGAGGAAGAGGGTAATGATCCTCACGAGTGTATAACGCGCTACTCTCACAAAGGCACTGGTGCCGCGCCTGGATCGTTCGGCGGGTATCAGGTCGGGTTCGAAGGTTGTTTCTGCCATGATGCTTCCTTGTCCCTCACCCCCGTCCCCTCTCCCTGCCCCCAACGGGGGGTGCTTTGCGAGGAGAGGGGTCTAGGGGTGAGGGAAGAAATACTACTTGGTCGTCACGAACTCAAACGAAGCAAACGACGGGATGCTCACAACAGATGGCACCACGATCGCTTCGAGTTTATTGGAACCAGACTCGAGTTGTGATGTCGCGTCGGCAGAGAGCGTCACCTGGAACAGCCCTTCACCGGCGGCTTCCGCTTCACCGGAGGCGACCAGTTCGCGTTTTGCGTTGAACAGCAAATACTTCACTTCACTGATGTCGCCATTGGCGTATGGCTCGCCCTCGAAACTGATGAAGATATCGAAGACCGCTTCGGTTCCAGACTGCACCTGACCCGCGCCATCAACTTCCACTTCGGCGATGCGCGGCGTGGAGAAGCGCGCCCACTTATCGGCGGGATCGGTGTACTCCTCGTTACGCTTCAAGGTCAATGTACCTTCCACGGGGAATACTTTGTCCAGAACGAACGGACCTGTGTTCACCCAGAAGTGCTCATGCTCGCGATAAAAGGATTGCAGGTTGGCATAGCGGGCAGAGGCTTCTTCTGATGAAATAAAGTCACCGAGTGTGGCCGCAAATGGAATGTACGCTTCAGACTCCGCCTGATCCAGCTTCGCCTTAAGGATCTCGAGACTTGGCCCGGAGATCATGCTCATCCACTCTACTTCCAGCGCGCCGGCCTTATCTGTGGAGAAAGCCAGTTCCCCGTTGGATTCAGCCAGCACACCGAGGGCAAGCGAGTGCCAGGCACCCTCACCATAGGCATACTGGGGCCACCAGGTGGGATTTGGGTACACATTGTTCTGCGTAACCATTACCTCAGCGTCCAGCAGGAAGGCATCGTCATAGGTCTCGATCACAAGCGGGTCAGTCGAAACGATACGCACGCCACGGAAGTGGGTTTGATACCCTTCTGTTGCAGGAGCGGCAGCCTCATCATAAAGCGCGCTTTCCTCCTTCGCAGGGTCAAAGACCATGATCATGCTCAAAACGAAGTCTGCCACTGAGAGAGGTGACCCATCATGCCATGTGACGGAGTCGAACATGCCTTCAGGATAGTACACGGTTGTCCTGGTCTTGGTCGTCAGACCTTCCGGGTATGCTTCACCAACGGTAATGAACCGCTGTTCTGTCGCGTCCCAATCGATCCAGGCGTCTTCTGGGACGGTGATCGATTGTTCGAATTTCAGGTCAACCCAATCCAGCGTGCTGGTAATGGGGAGACCCTCCTCAGCAACTACTTCTGCGCGCTCAAGGCGTTGAGGCAAGGCAAGTCCCGTGAATGGATCGGGAACCGCGCCGTTATCGCTGGTACCGCGCTGAGGCATCGAGTCATAGATCCAGTTCGAACCGCCGATCGGGTTCCACGGTTCGACCAGAATGCCAGGCTGGGATACCCGGACGCTTCCGCCTTCCTGTCCTTCCAAACGCATGGTCTGTGCCCATATGTATGAACCGGCCGTACCGCCTGCCAGATCTGAAGCAACGCTCAATCCGCTGATCCGCGGAGAGAACGAAACCTCGTCCACAACCCAGATCTCATATGCTTCAGACATGGAATAAGGCAATACAATCTCGAACAACTCGCGTCGTTCCTCAAGGTTCCTGAAAGCATTGCTTTCCAATTTCAAAGCCGCCTCGTCGAACTCGGCGGGAGGTGTATAAGCCTGCCACAAAGGGATTCCAAAACCGCGCGGCGTAAAATAACCGCTGAACTGCGTTCCCTCATCACGGTTGATGGAGGGTGAGATCCAGCCTGCAGTATAAACATGCCATGTACCCTCGGCTGGGTCGCTCTGTACCCAGTAGGGAGAAGCTTCGGTACGGTTCTTATACAAGCGCTCAACTTCAAAGCCAAGCAACTCCAATTGACCGGCAAAGTAATCGCCGATCGGGCGGCGGTTATCCTCGATACGGATAACGAATTTCAACGATATTGGGGAACCATTAAAGGTCCACTTACCGTCCACCTTCTCCGCGCCGAGTTCAGTCATGCGGTCCGTCACAACAGCGTCCGCCTTGTCAAAATCGTAGGCATACTTCGCCTCCAGTGCACGCATGATGTCCGCGTAGCGGGCATAATCCGGGAAGACAGTTGCCAACACAGAATAGCGCTGGATCGCCAGACCTTTATAGATTTCCTGCACAACATAATCGCGGTTCACAAGCCAGTGCATCGCCTCACGGATCTGCTGGTCGGAGAATGGGTTCAGGTCTCCGCTGGCAAATGGAGCGGGATTGAACATCAATGCCACGCTGGAACCAGCCGCCTCGGAATAGGAAAGCCCTTCACTGGATTTAACGGTTTCAAACACAGGCGCCTCAGCGACCGTATAAGCGTAAATATCCAACTGCCCGGCATTCAATTGGCTCGCCGCAGCTTCCGCAGAGTTCTCTTCGGTGAAGATCACCTCATCCACCCATGCACCTTTGCGGTCGGTCATGGGCATGGCGGGTTCATCGGTTGGCGCAGGCGCTTCGGTTGCCGCGGGAGACTGAGGTTCCGGCATTGATGGTTCGTCGGTGGCTGGCGCCTGTCCCGGCGCGCAAGCCGCCAACACAAGGCTGACCGCCACCAAAAGACCAAGCCAATAACTTACTTGATTGAATTTCATATCTTCTCTCCTTATTTTCGAATCTTTTGAATCGGATGAAACAGCATGTACTCCTTCGATAACAACCACCTCCTTTACAAAATATGGAGGGAGGCGGAACCGGGTTGCGTAGCCCCGATATCCGCCTCACCTTCCATCTGACTGATTTGCTTTCTGTGAGGAGAATAATTCTTGAAAGCAAATATCAGCCGTGCCAATCTGCTTCCATGATACGTTTCGGGAATGAATCGAACATCCGCCCAGGTGTGTGTTTCTCGTAGTACTCGGTGACGATTTGACATCCCCCCATGCAGGATGACTTACCCGCTCCCACCACAAAGTAATGGATGAGCAAAACCCCTCGTGGGAGGGGGCTGAAATCGTATGAAGGATGAATACAATGGGGGCGTTCTGTACTATACTATTGATATGAGAAGAAATTTAAAACGAATCTTCTCCCGTTTACTGGGACTTATACTCACCTTCGCGCTGGTCTCCTGTGGGAGCATGCTTCCAGCCCCCTTCGACACGGCTCAGGATGAAACGATGGCTGATTCCGCAGCGAACAGCCTTCCCGAAGCCCCGAGCCGGGTCTCCTCCACCTCCCTGCCAGATGTGTGCAATTGCGTCCTGCGATTCGACCACATCAGTATCGAACAGGGACTATCCCAAAGTTCGGTGCGCGTCATCTTCCAGGATAGTCTCGGCTTCCTGTGGTTTGGCACGGAGGACGGACTCAACCGCTACGATGGTTATAACTTCAAAACCTTCAAGCCCGATCCCGATACGCTCACCAGCCTGAGCGACCGCTGGATCTCATCCATAGTGGAGGACGATGATGGATATTTGTGGATCGGCACACGGCAGGGTGGGTTGAACCGCTACGACCCGCGCAGTGAAGAATTCACGATTTTCCGTCACGACAAAGAGAATTCGTCCAGCATCGGCGACGATCACATCAATGTCCTGTACCTGGATAACAGCGGCAGTCTTTGGATAGGAACAGAACAGGGGCTTGATCTCTTCGACCGTGAGAACGGCGAATTTACGCGGTATTCCTACAACCCATTTGCCCCGGACAGCCTGACCGGCAAAAGCGTTACCGCCATCCATCAGGATACCCGCGGAAGACTTTGGATCGGCACATCATCCGGCGGGCTGAACCAGTTCAACCCGCAAAGTAAAAAATTCACACCGTATCAACACAACCCGGAAAAAATCAACTCGATCAGTAACGATCATGTCAGCGCAATTTTGGATGCCGGAGACTCGACCTTATGGATCGGTACCTGGTATGGTTTGAACCTCTTCGACCCCGACAAAGGCGAGTTCAAACGCTACATTCATTCCGATACTGATCCGCAAAGCATTGCAGGCAACCGTGTCAACGCCCTGCAAGTAGACAGCACAGGCAACCTGTGGATCGGCACCAGCAACGGACTGGATCGCCTGAGCGAGGCGGGCGGACGCTTTATCCATTACGTGAATGACCCGTCCTATGGCAAGAGCCTGAGCAATAACTATATCTCTACCATACACGAAGACCGGGGCGGTGTGCTGTGGTTCGGGACGTATGGCGGCGGCGTCAACAAGTACGACCGATTGCGCGATAACTTCGCGTATTACCGGCATAACCCGGAAAACATAAACTCGTTGAGCGGGAATTTTATCTTTCCCATCCACGTGGACTCGGAAGGATATGCCTGGATCGGCACATTCGGTACCGGCTTGAACCGCCTGACATGGTCCACCGGACAGGTGATCCGATACAAGCATTTCGACAATAGACCGAACAGCATTGCATCCAACATCCTCTACTCGATCCATGAAGACCAGGACGGCATCTTATGGATCGGCACCGCCAACGGATTGGACCGCTTCGACCGAAGGACAGCCAATTTTTTCCATTACCAGCGCGACCCGGAAAATCCCGACAGCCTGAGCGCGAACACTGTACTCGATATTTTTGTGGATAGTTCCAACAACCTTTGGGTGGGAACCGTTGCCGGGTTGGATTTAATGGACCGGGCAACCGGCACATTCAAACACTACGCACCCCAGGTCGGGGATCCCAACAGCCTGAGCAGTTCTTCTGTATCCGTGATCTACGAAGACCGGGATGGCTATCTATGGGTTGGCACATCCGAGAACGGTTTGAATCGATTTGACCCTGAATTAGAAAAGTTCAAGCAATATCACTTCAACCCGAACGACAAAAAATCATTGAGCAACGACTCGATCCTTTCCATCCTTCAGGATGTAAAAGGACGGTTATGGATCGGTACAGGCGGCGGGGGCTTGAACCTGTATGATCCCGAGACCGATTCATTCTCTTATTTCCTCGAGAAGGACGGTCTTCCCAACGGTGTTGTATACGGCATCCTCGAGGATGGGTTTGGATACTTGTGGTTGAGCACGAACTTTGGCATCTCGCGTTTCGACCCGGAGGCGAAAACCTTCCATAATTATGATGCAGATGACGGCTTGCAGAGTAATGAATTCAATTCAGGCGCGTTCGCAAAGGGCAGGGATGGCGAATTCTACTTTGGCGGCATCAATGGATTGACGGTCTTCCACCCATTGAGCATCTCCGAAAACCCTAATCTGCCTCAGGTCACATTGACGGCTCTCACACAGGATAACCAGCCCATCGCAGTCGATTCGAGCATCGAAACCGCAAAACAGGTGGTTTTGGAATGGCCCCAAAACTCGCTGGAATTCGAATTTGCCGCGCTGAGTTACAACCAGCCAGACAAGAATCAATACGCATATTTCCTCGAAGGCTTCGACCCCAACTGGCATTACATCGGGACCAAACGGGACGGCCGTTATACCAACTTGCCTGGCGGCGACTACACACTATTATTGAAAGCCGCGAACAGCAACGGGGTCTGGAATGAAACGCCTGCCCGTATCGAGGTAAAGGTCATCCCGCCGTTCTGGCAGACGATATGGTTCCGCATCCTGCTGGGGTTCCTTGGGATTGCCGTGGTGGCAGTCGGCATAGGCTTGCGCACAAAATCGGTCCAGGACCGCAACCGACAATTGGAGCGTCTCGTGCGTGAGCGCACCAGCGCGCTTGAAAAGCGTAACCAGGAAATCCAAGCCCTCTATCAGGCCGATGAACGCATCCTGCGCAATGTCAGCTTGCACCAGGTCTTCCAAACATTAGTGGACGTGGCAGTGGACACGCTCAACGCGGACCGTAGTGTGGTCTTTGCCTGGGATGAAAAACAGACAAAAGTAGTACCGCGCGTCAGCCGCGGCTTCCTGCCTGAAACGCTCAAAACGCTTGAATTTGCAAAAGGCGAGGGTGTAGTGGGCAGGGTGCTGGAAACTGGCAAACCCGCCATCGTGCGGCAGATCGAATTGAATGACTTCCGCCCGGATATCCGCAAGGCGCTCATCGCAGAAGGCATTCGTTCGTTCGTACATATTCCGATCATCGTGGATAACAAGATCGTTGGCGTTTTCAACGTCGGTTTTACCAAACCAAGCCTGATCGGGGACGATATCACGCGCCTGTTCTCCGCGCTCACCCATCGCGCTTCGATCTCCATTGCCAACATGGAACTCTTCGAGCAAACAAAAGACCTGGCAGTAATGGAGGAACGCAACCGCCTCGCGCGTGACCTGCACGACAGCGCCAAACAAAAGGCTTTCGCGGCGCTCGCACAACTCGGCACAGTGCGCGGCATTTTGAACGGCAATGGCAATACTGCAACCCTGCATCTTAACGAAGCGGAGAATCTTGTTGCAGATGTGATCCAGGAATTGACATTCCTCGTGCAGGAGATCTACCCCATCGCATTACAGGAAAAGGGACTGGCGGCTGTCTTGCGTGAATATGCCTTCGAATGGGAAAACCGCAATGACATTAAGGTCAACCTGACCCTGCACAAGGAACAGCGTCTGCCCATCGGCATCGAGCAAGCCATCTACCGCGTTACGCAGGAATCACTCGCGAATGTGGCTCGTCACAGTCAGGCGAACCGCGTGGACATTTCACTCATGTACAATGGCGGCACTGTGCAGCTATCCGTTGCAGATAATGGGTGCGGCTTCGATGTTGGATTGAAGGGACATGGCATGGGGTTGCGCTCCATCCGCGAACGCGTGGGGAGCATCCACGGTACGGTACAATTCCAGAGCGCGCCCGGGCAAGGCACAAGAATCATCGTCCAGGCACCAACCAAGGATTAAATAAAGAGGCGAACATGGCAAAGAGTAATATAGTCAGTATTTTGATAGTGGACGATCACGAAGTCGTCCGTAACGGAATCCGTTCCTATCTCGAAACGATCAAGGATTTCGATGTGGTCGGCGAGGCAGAGTCCGGGGAGAAGGCACTCAAGATGGTCTCCGAGTTGATCCCCGACATTGTGTTGCTCGACCTGATCATGCCGGGCATGGACGGTGTGGAGACGACCCGGCAGATCAAGAAGATCAGTCCGCGCACACAGGTGGTGGTGCTGACCTCCTACCACGAGGATGTGCATATCTTCCCTGCGTTGAAAGCCGGGGCGATCTCGTATATTCTCAAGGACATGAAGATGGAGAAACTGGTGGATGCGCTACAGCGTGCTGTGCGCCACGAGGTGACACTGCATCCGCTGGTCGCGGAACGCGTCCTGCAAAATATTCGCGGCGGAGACAGTGAGGAACCTGCCCTTTTTACAGAACTCACCGAACGCGAATTGGATGTGTTGCGCTTGATTGCCAAAGGCATGACCAACAGTCAGATCGCGGAAAACCTTGTGATCAGCGAGAACACCGTCAAGGGACACGTGAGCAACATCCTGAGCAAACTTCATCTCGCAGACCGCACCCAGGTGGCTGTCTATGCCTGGCAAAGTGGGATTGTGAACCGGGAACAAATGAAGAACCAGTAGGAAATTTCTCGTAATTTATACAAAAGCCGCGAAGATGCTGATGAACATCTTCGCGGCTGCGCTATTGTTGTTAGTTTTGTTCTACTCTCCAATACTCTCCCCCACCACCTTCGCGTTCCATCAATCCGTACCCGATCAACTCGCGGCACAGTGTTGCCGTATCTTCGTGATACCTGGCAAGAATTTCATTCACGCGCTTCTCGCTGTATGGTTTTCCCGCGTCGAACGATTTCACGAGATAACGCAGGACCGCTTCGAGTTTCTTGCGTTGGGCAGGGATGGTTTTCAAGCTTCCATCGCGTCTTGTATAATCCCTGATCACTTTTGCATCGTAGGCATCCACGTCCACCTCCGCGGCCACGGTGGATAGTTCCGCCTGGGAGAACATTGTACGTTTTTTTTTCTCCAACAAATCCTTGTCCAGTTGATATACGCTGTAGTAACTCTCTGCATGTGACCTGACCAATTCCGCATCTGCCAGTTTGGACAGGTGATGCGAAACAGTGGACGGCTTGAGTTTCAATAACGCCGCAAGTTCCTCCACGCTGTAGGATTTTTCAGCAAGCAGACCGATGATCTTGAGACGGTTGGAATCCGCCAGCGCTTTGAAAAAGGTGACAAGTTCCTCGCTCATTTCGGACCTCTTTCAAAGGGATCTATGGGCTCAGATAACCGCCAATATTTCGTTCCATCACTCTCGCGCGCCATGAGACCATAATCGATCAGGTTGCGACGCAAGGTGGGAGTATCCACATGGAAGCGGCGCAAATTGGTATTGACTTCCTTTTCTGTAAAAATCACGTCAAAGGGAAATGCATCCAATATGAAATGCAGGATGATTTCCATTTTTCTACCTTCCTGCGGAATTTGTTTAATGGTTCCGTCCTCTTTGAGATACGCCTTCAACACCTTGCGGACATCTTCATCCTCCTCTTCCTTCGCTTCATAAACTGGACGCTTGCCTTCAAATTGACTCCGCGCCAGACTCTCGATTGTCTTCTCGTCCAATTCGTAGAATCCGTCTTCCTCACGGACCACGTTCACATGCTCGAGGAACGATAAATGCTGGAACACATCCCGCACAGGGATGTGCAATTGCTCGGCGATCTCCGCCCGGGTGGCGCGTCCGCGCACCAATACGCCGATCACGCGCAACCGTTCGGCAGATGCCATCGCTTTGACAAAATCCATTACTTCAGGTTAGGTACTCATGTTTCACTCACTTGATGTCATTGCGAGGCGTTGCTGGTTGAGTAGCCTTGAGCGTTCGTTGCGAAAGGCATATCGAAACCAAGGCAACGAAGCAATCTCAAAATTAGCTTGGGATTGCTTCGTCCTATCAGGCTCGCAATGACATCGAAAATCTAATTCGATAAGTATCGAATTAGATTTTATCGGGATTCTGCCGGGTGTCAAGGTCAGATTTTCGAGCAGGATCAAATTAGATTTGAGTAAGAAGCGGTTCACCATCCGAAGATATGAAGATTGAATCAGGTATAATCCCGATGTAAGAGCTGGTCCTATCCTAATTTTGGAGGTGCAGAAGTGGATCTCTCGAAGCACGCATTCTTTGAGGGAAAGATCGTTCCTCTTTCAGAGGCAAAAGTCAACATAGCCACGCATGGCTTCTTATATGGCACAGCCGTTTTCGGCGGCATGCGCGGGTACTGGAACGAAGAGAAGAAACGTCTCTTCGTTTTTCGTCCCTATGACCATTTCCGCCGCTTATTGCATTCCGCGAAGATGATGGCTGTGCAGACGGATTATGACGAGGAGAGCCTGATCGAACTGACGCTCGATCTTCTCCGCACCGACAACTGGCAGAGCGACATTTACATGCGCCCCACCTTTTACAAGGCAGACCTGGGCATCGGCGTGAAACTGCACGATCTGAAGGATGAGTTTTGCATGTTCGTGATGGCTTTCGAAAAGTATGTCAAGAATGATACGAACGCACACGTGACCATATCATCCTGGAAGCGCATAGACGACAACGTGATCCCGGCGCGCGGCAAGGTGGCGGGCGCGTATGTCAACTCGGCACTGATAAAAACAGACGCAAATCGCTCGGGTTTCGATGAGGCACTGGTTCTGGATAATAACGGTCATGTCTCGGAAGGTTCTGCAATGAACATCTTCATGCTGCGGGATGGCGTACTGGTCACACCGCCTGTAACGGACAACATCCTCGAAGGTATCTCGCGCAGGTCCGTTATCGAACTGGCACGCAACGAACTGGGGCTGACCGTCGTTGAACGCTCGATCGACCGTACCGAAGTGTTCATCGCGGAGGAAATCTTTATGACCGGCACCGCCGCGCAGATCACGGCAGTGACAAAAGTGGATCACCGTCCTGTCGGAGCGGGAGTGATGGGACCCATCACCACAAGAATACGAACAGAATATGAAAATATACTTCGAGGAAAAAACAAAAAATACGAGCACTGGAACGTAGCGGTTTAAACAAAAAGAGACTGTCACTATAAAGATGACAGTCTCTTTTCATGTTCGAGCCTTTTACCGGTTCTTCTTGAACCGCACGAGCACCAGGTTCTTGGAACAATCGGCGGAAGTGGTTATTTCCACCTTGTCTGAAAGCGGGATGCCGCTCTGGTCTATAAGTTGGACATACAGAGTCTTGTTCGAAGCAATTGGCGCATTTCCCAATACAAACTCATAGCCCGACTGACCATATTCCTTGTTGATACCGGTTACGGTTGTAAATTCGACCGTTTTTCCATCCAATAATCCGCGCAGGACGACAACCGTTCCGATCACATCACTGTTGTTCGCATCCACAACCGTCCCGCCGATTCCCGCCCAGTTACAGCCGAACTCCGGGTGAATGATGGTGCTTTCTACCTGCTGTACCGAGGTGGCGCCAAACGGCGCCTTGGGTGTGTTTGTCGGTTTCGGGGTGCGGGTTGGCGGCACAAGCGAGAAGGGCGTATCAGTGAAAATTGGTGTGAAAGTGGGGCGCGGCGTGTTCGTCGGGGTCATCACAAGAGTGGGGCTAGCGGTCCAAGTTGGTTCGAGTTTGATCGGCGCAGGTGTGTTCGTTGGAGTATTGGCAAATCTTCCAGTCGGCGGCAAAATATTCAGGGACGAATTCGGGTTGAAGAAGATCAACGCAAAATACCCGGCGATGCAGACGGTAAGCACCAATGCTGCGATCGAAAGGATATCCCAAACTTCCAAGGACGATTGTAATTTTCTCATCTACATAACTCCATTAACCAGACTACTGCGGCGCAAGCACCACAATTGCAAGTTTTTTTTGCTCTTCGACCCAGTTTTTCAAAGCCAGTTCCTGAAAAACCAGATATGTATCCGGCGAAAGTGGGCGGCTCGGATCACGCGCAAGCACCTTCACGATATGAAAACCCACTTCAGTTGTGATCACATCGCTGTACTGCCCCACACCCAAACCGAATACAATTTCTTCTATCTGTAGGTTGAGCAGATAATTGCGCGGCACCCATCCAAGATCGCCACGCGTCAGGGGGTCAGCCCGTAACGCGAGTTCGTCGAAATCGGCTCCACCGTTCAACTGCAGGAGAAAGTTTTGAGCCGTATCTTGATTATAGAGCAGAATTTGCTGGACGTGTACCTGCTCAGCGGTACTGGGCACATTTGAAACTATCCTGTCACGCATCCATGCCGCCTCCCCCGCACGCTTTAAAGCGGACCGAAAAGTCTGCTCGCTATACCCATGGGCGTTTTGCCACGCTGACAGTGCCTCCGCCCCGCCGATCTGCGCCTCAAGCGAATCAATGCGCGTTTGTAACGCCGCACCATCGAGGATAAACCCGTTCATACGTGCGGCTTGCGAAAGGAGCAATTGCGCAACAAAATCATTAGTCACTGCACTGGTGACAGTTGATGGGTCAACGGACTTGCCCAATGCGGTTTGTGCGGCAATGTAACGCTGGATTTCAGCATCGAACTCGACTGTTGTTATACCCTCCCCGTTCACAGTCAGAGCTAGTGGCTCGGTGGTGGGTGTGGGAGGCGCGAGTGTAAGCGTCGGCTCGATGATTGTTGGGACAGGACCGGGCGTGGAAACAGAAGCGCACGCGGAAAATCCGAGTGCGAGAGTGAGAGTAAAAAGTATCCTAATGGGTCTGCTGTGAAAAAACATCGCCCCGAATTATACGTTAAAAAATGCAGGGACACAGCGGCGCTGTGTCCCTGCAAAATTCTTGGGTAATTCTAGTAATCCATACCACCCATGCCGCCAGGAGGCATTGCAGGGGCTTTATCCTTTTCAGGAAGGTCGGTGATG
>DATDAG010000498.1:0-2238 GCA_036525495.1 Anaerolineales bacterium | reverse complement strand
CAAACAGGGATAGAAATACGTTTGGGATCAACAGCAGCCCGATACCATTGAATATTGTGTATATGCCGAAGATGAATAAACTGCGTCCTGCTTTTGTCATTGCGAACCTCCTTACTCATACTTTATTTAAATGTAACTTATTATCAACCTTTGCCACCCGCGATGCGAACCGCTTCAGGCAGGGACTTCAGCCTGAGCATTGCAATGATTCCCATTGCCGGCCCCGGAGCCAAAAACGCGAACGCCCAACGCCATCCAATGGCGGTTTCAAGAATAGGAATCAGCCAGATCGTTGCAACGGTGACCAGGAAACCGGCGGCGAGTTGCAGGGTCAATGCCGTGCCAACGTATGCCTGGTCGGCAAGCTCAGTGACCATCGTCGAGAACTGAGCCGAATCCGCGACAACGGTGAATCCCCACACGAGTCCGATTGCACCTATCAGCCAGGGTGACGAGCCGAAGGACAATCCTATAATAATTGAGCATGCACCAGAAACTGCCATCATCAGTATCGTTGCGCGCGTTCGTCCCCAACGGTCTGCTATGACACCGCCGAGCCAGGAACCAAGCCCCCCGCAGAAGAACACTCCATAAGTGACGAAAGCAGCGGTTGACCCGACAGTAAGCCCTCGGGCACGGAGAGCATCTGCAAAAAAGACAACAAACCAGGCGGACATGGCAAACAGTTCCCACATATGACCGACATAGCCAAGAGTGGCAAGCCGCACACCGCGGTTTGCAAAGGCAAGCCCGATCTGCCGCGGGTCGAATATCGCTACAGGGAACGGGTAGGGTCCCTGTTTGACGGTGAATTCTGCTATAAGTCCGCCCAGAAGCGTAAGACCTGAGGTGCTGTAGATCACTACCCGCCAGTCCAGCCCGCCCAACCCATTGACGAGGTGAGGCAGTCCGTTCCCAATGACAAGCGCCCCGGCAAGGACCCCCAACGCCAGCCCGCGCCCCTCCCGAAACCAGGTGGACATCAGTTTGAAAGCGGGTGGATAAACACCCGCCAGAAAGAATCCAGTTGCAAAACGAAGCGGAATTCCAACTGCCGGACTACCTGCAAAGTCCAGTAAAAGATTCGCAACGGCAGCGCCGACCGCGCCTCCGAAGATAATGTGTCGCGGCGTGAGAATGTCTGCTAGATTGAACAGACTGGAGATGATCGCCCCGCTTACAAAACCGATTTGAACAGCGATGGTCAGCCAGGCTGAGGTAGTTGGATCAAGCTCCCACAGATCACGCAGCTGCGGAATGACCGCGGAAGCGGAGAACCAGGTCGATACCGAGAAAAATAGCACGAGTGACATGAGAGTCAGTGCCTTCCAGCGTCCGCTGTTATCTTGTTCCATTACAGGAGCGTTCAATCGTTTTCCTTTCCAACCCCGTTTCGTCCATTCAATGGATGATCTTCACTGAGTTGCAACAGGTCCCACAAATTCCCATAGAGGTCCTCGAAGACCGCCACTGTCCCGTAGGGTTCTTCCTTGGGTTCTCTTATAAACTTTATTCCCCTTGAAATCATTTCGTTGTAGTCTCTCCAGAAATCGTCTGTACCAAGAAATAGAAATACCCGCCCGCCTGTTTGATTACCGATAAAAGATTCCTGCTCTGGTTTTGATGCTTTCGCCAACAATAAGTTCGTACCCGAGGAGCCGGGCGGCGCAACCACAACCCAGCGCTTATCCTGTTCAGGCTGATAGGTATCCTCGATCAATGTGAAGTTAAGTTTTTCAGTATAAAAGGCGATGGCTTCATCATAATCCCTGACGACCAGCGCAACATGTATGATAAATTGATTCACTCTTAGCTTTCTTTCTCTATGCTAACGATTTGCGTCATATTCCAGTTGGTAATTCTTGATAAGCTCAATTACAGTATACAACGATACAAGGAGAGCTCTCCATCATCATGAATAACCGTTTTGAGAAAATCCCAGCCCAGGCGTTCCAATATCCCCGCCGCATTGACGGTCGTTGCGTAGACTATCTCATGCCCCAGATCGAGCGCCAATTTCATGCCTGCCCGAACCAACTCCGTGCCAATGCCGTGGCCTCGATGGGATTCAACGACATATAATCCCCCTAACTCAGGCTGGGACTCTGGCAACTCCGCGCTTCCGCTCTCTCGCAGGACGATTGTTCCAGCCAACTCATCAGACTCAAAGGCAACCAAGCGTATGGGAAGACGGTCGCGGGAAACGTCTTCGAGAAAATCCTGTTCCATCTCCTCCTG
>DATDAG010000497.1:0-3012 GCA_036525495.1 Anaerolineales bacterium | reverse complement strand
AAACCGGATAAATAATGGACCAATACTAAAGCCTTCGGGCATATCGACCTCTATTCTTGTTTTTCCATCCTTGAATGCGCAAGTTTGCGGACGTACCATACTCGTTGTAATGCAGTAATGTTTCCAAAAACAGCAAGGATCCCGAGTCCCACATAAACCAGGTGAAAGACCAGCGCCGGGGCAAGCACAAGGTAACGTTCTGCACGCGTGAGCAAGCCGACCTTCGCTTCGTAACCCAGTCCCTCTGCCCGCGCCTTGACGTACGATACCAATACCGATCCCGCCGCCGCGCCAAAGGTCAACATGCCGCCCAGAACATCTCCTACCGTCAAAAAGTGATACAACAAGCCGCCATAAATGATCAGCTCAGAATAACGGTCAGAGACCGAATCGACATATGCGCCCCAAGCGCTCGCCTCTCCGCGTAATCGCGCCATCGTTCCATCCAGCGCGTCTATTGGTGTCATTACCGCGACCAGAATGCCACCCGTCAGGAATTCGCCGCGCGCGAGGAAATATGCTCCGGCTGTGTTACCCAACAAACCAAGCATGGTCACCATGTTGGGTGTGAGCCCAAGGTTCAGAAAAAACCCTGCCAACGGGTCAAGAACCCACTTGAACCACAGGCGTAAATAATCGGTAAATGTTCTTTTCGAGATTGTGTTATCGGCGTTCTTTTCCATTGAATCGATACTCTTTTTTTTCCCTGGGATTATTTATCAACAAGACCTACTCGTCACCATTTAATTCATCCTCATCCAGCGGCTCTACCAGCACATCACGTTCCTTGCCGCCACCCAGCGAAGGACCGACCACTCCCATATCCTCCATTTGATCCAGCAAACGCGCCGCACGCGGATAACCGATCCGTAGTCTTCTTTGCAACAGGGACGCCGAGGCGCGCTGACCCTGGCGGACAATGGTCACTGCCTGCTCGATCAACCCTTCATCTTCATTCTCTTCCGGTTCCTTCAGAAGTTTCTCCCACGGAGGATCCGAATCGCTCTCTTCTGCGTTCTTCTGCCAGTGTGAGATGACGCGTTCGATCTCCATATCTGTAACAAATATCCCCTGAGCACGGATCGGGTTCCCAACTTCCGGGTTGAGAAACAGCATGTCGCCGCGCCCCAGCAGGCTCTCCGCCCCGGACGCATCCAGGATCACGCGGCTATCCACGCCGGAGGCAACGGCAAATGCCAATCGCGCAGGGAAGTTCGCCTTGATCAAACCGGTCACCACATCTGTGGATGGGCGCTGGGTGGCAACGATCAAATGTATGCCTGTGGCGCGCGCCATCTGCGCCAGGCGTACAAGATTGTGTTCCGTCTGGTCGGGGGCAGACATCATCAAATCCGCAAGCTCATCTATCAGCACTACGATGCGCGGGAGCGGTTTCCCTTCCTTTTTGCGGGAAAGTTTACGGTTATAGGTTTCAAGGTCGCGCGCATGCGCGCCTTCGAGCAAACGATAGCGATGTTCCATTTCAACGACAACCCAACGTAAAACGCCCAGGATGCGGTCAACATTGGTTTCCACTTTGCCATACAAATGCGGCAGTCCATTGAACCGCAATAACTCGACCATCTTGGAATCGATCATCACCATTCGTAAATCTTCCGGCGGGTTGTTCATCGCCAGGCAAATCGCAAGCGACGTGATACAGATGGATTTGCCTGAACCGGTGGCGCCGGCGATCAACAAGTGCGGCATTCGCGCCAAGTCTGCCACCAAGGGCTGACCAGAAACATCACGCCCCAGCGCCAAGGCCAGTGGTGCGCCGACTTTATGGAACGATTCAGTCTCCAGCAATGGTCGCAGACGCACATTCGATTGATGCGTGTTCGGGACCTCGATGCCTACGTATGGCTTGCCCGGCACCGGTGCTTCGATCCGCAACCGTTCAGCAGAAAGCGCAAGAGCCAGGTCCTTCTGCAGTGAAGCGATCTGTGCCACACGGACTTTCATTTGCTTTTCCTCTTCCTCGCTTGCGCCGGCCCGCTTCATAAAGCCGGGTTGCACGGCAAACTGCGTAACGGTCGGTCCTACACGGAACCCGATCACCGTCGCAGAAATCCCAAATTCTGCCAGAGTCTTTTCGATCATGCCTGCGGTCTGGTTGATTGTGCGTTCATCGGGACGTGCGGTTTGGTCTGCCAATAGGATGTTAAGCGAAGGTAAACGTTCGTCACGATTTCGCGGCTCGACCTTTTTATCTTTCTGCTCTGAAACTTTGAGAGACTTGCGAAACTCGGGTGGTAACGGTGTGGACTTCTTGCGCGGTTCGCGCGGTTTCTTCTCTTCGACAACCGCTTCTTCCTGGACCTCGGGCTGGGTAATTGTTTCGAAGGGCGGATTCTCATCCGCGACTCTCATTAACCATCGTTCAACCCAGACCCAAAGATTGAACCCGCTCATCAGTGCGAGAAGCCACAACACAAAAAGAAGAAACGTCCCTGGGATTTTTTCGAGCCGCCAAAACAGGGCTGTGATGCCCCATCCGATGCGTCCGCCGTACGCACCCGCCTCCGCGTCGAGGACGGAATTGCCTCCCAGCGCCGCGAACAAGCCCAAAGTCAGGAAAGAGGCAAGTTCGAGCGCGAAGAGTTGAGTCCAACCGAGAGTTCCTTCACCACGCCGAAAGAGGGCAAATCCCGCATATCCAATCCCCAACAGGACAAGATACGATCCCCATCCAAACCACAAAGATAGCAGACCCACCCAGGGTACGAGGAACAGCCCCTCGGTATACCCGCGAAGCGCAAGAAAGGTCATGAGCGCAAAAGCGATCAGGATGACGCCGAGAATATCGCGTAAAAACCGCCCGAAATGCTGGTTGAAACTTGCGAGGCGGTCCAGCCAGTCATCATGGGATTCGGAATCGTACCTATTGTCTTGCCTTGGGCGTTTTGTCATTGAGTGTTCAGGATCATGCTGAAACCCAGTCGCTTATGACTTGCGTCCACATGCAGGACGCGCAACTGAAGGTTCTGCCCTACAGATAAAATATCGCGA
>DATDAG010000496.1:0-3064 GCA_036525495.1 Anaerolineales bacterium | reverse complement strand
AATTATGGCGCAGCGCTGGCGGGATACATCGTAGCGAGGGTATCGGGGCAGACATACAGCCAATACGTGCAGGAACACATCCTCGATCCGCTGGGCATGAACAGCACGACAGCGAAGTATCCCACGCCGTCCGAATTGCGCATGCATGAATCGGTGGGCTACATGTACGAAGACGGCTATCAAATATTTCCGCAATTGCTTGGCCCCGAAGACCTCCATCCCGCTGGCGTGATGCGCGCCTCAGTCACAGACATGGCGCGTTTCATGATCATGCACTTGCAGGACGGTTTCTACGGCGATGCCGCCACCGGGATACGAATTTTGAATGAAGCCACCGCGCGACAAATGCACGGCACCTTGTTCGCGCCGCACCCGAACATTCTGGGTAACGCCTACGGCTTTTTCGAATTCAACGACAACGGTCAACGTGTGATCGGTCACAGCGGTAGTGGAGAACCGATGGAATCTTTGCTGTTGCTCCTGCCCGAACAGAACCTGGGTGTGTTTGTCGTTTACAACAGCCTGGGTGCAGGCGAACTCAACCGACAACATTTTGGTTTTCAAAGGGCATTCTTCGACCACTACTATCCCGCACCCGCAGTCGAACCAATTCACCCCCCGGAAGATTTCGCAGAACGGGCTGACCGCTATGTGGGCGCGTACAAATGGACGATGAGTTCATACACTACGCTCGAAAAATATTTCGCGCTCATGGGGCCGACCATTTATGTCACGAATCCAGGCGACGGCACGTTGCTGCTCGAGTCGCCGTATGGCGATTGGTACATTGTCGAAGAGGAACCACTGTTTTTTCGCCAGGTGAACGGTCCATTCCATATGGCATTCCGCGAAGACGACCAGGGACGAATCACCTACCTCTTCACCGACTTTACGCCAATGATGTCGTTCGAAAAAATGCAATGGTACGAGACGATCGGATTCAACATGCCCCTGCTGATGACAAGTCTGCTGATGTTCCTCTCCATGCTCGTCGTAGCGTTCATCCGCTTCCTTCGTAACCGACAGCGGATCGCTGACCAGACGCCTTCATCCTGCCGTGCTTCTCGACTCATCGCCTGGATCAGCATTCTCAACCTGCTGTTCATTGTCGGCAACGTGATGTGGGGCGAGCAAATCGTCTTTGGTATCCTGTTTGCCTACAAAGTCGTGCTGGGACTCGGCGTTCTCTCCGCGCTTCTGACGGTCGGTGCGCTGGTCTATGCAGCGCTGGCATGGAAGGATCGCTATTGGGGCGTCGCATTCCGAATCTATTACACGCTCGTGACGGTCGCTGCCGTCGCTTTTGTCTGGTTCCTGAATCAGTGGAATTTGTTGGGATGGCGGTATTAATTACAAAAAACAGGAGCATCAAATGACAACGCAAGAACCTTCCCCAAAAGATCAATATACACTCAGGCAGATTCTTGGCATCTGGCTTGCCGCTGGCGCACCCATGTGGTTGTTGGGTTGGGTGATATACCCGGCAATGAGCGCTGACCTCGCTCCAATGGACGCTGGTCTGCTTCGTATGAAATTAATGGCAGTCGGGTTGATCTGGCAGTTCGTACTGGCGATGATCATACTCCATCGTGAGGAGGGGAACATCCGTCTGTATACGATTAGCCGTCGGTTCTGGCTTAACCATCCCGTCTCGGCGAGAAGCGGGGAAACGAAAAAATCCTTGTGGTGGTGGATCATTCCATTAATCCTGCTGGTTGCATCCATGGAGATGGGTCTAAGAACCCCGCTTGTGAATCTATGGACGTCAATTTTCCCCTTCTTTGCAGAGCCAAAGGGCTATGACATGTCGGTGATGTTTACGCCCGAATTACGCACCCAGTGGGTAGGGGCTTGGGATCTGCTTGGATTATTTTTTGTGTTGGCGGTGTTTAATACATTTCTCGGCGAGGAATTTATATTTCGCGGCGTGTTGTTGCCCAAAATGGAAGGTGTTTTCGGAAAATGGGATTGGGTGGCAAACGGTGTGCTGTTCTCTCTGTATCATCTTCATCAACCGTGGGGTATTCTCGCAACACTCCCGGCGGATCTGATCTTTGCCTATTCCGGCAAGCGCTTCCGAAGTAATTGGTTTCCCATCATCCTGCATTCCGGGCAAATTGTACTTGTCTTGTTTCTAATTCTTGGAATCGTTCTTGGTTTGGGATGACGTGGAAGAATAACATAAACAGGGAGACCACAATAGCCTGATTTTTGGGACACTTTTTGGGTCATAAACCTCCCCCCTCCCTTGCATATCGGGTCGTAAACTGGGACATGAAAGAAAGCCTTGGAGCAGTTTATGAAAAACCTCGAATTTATCAAACGGTTGACACGCCAATCTTCTGCGCCCTCCCTAAAGTTGGAGAACGGCTCGCACGTGGCTGTAATGGGTGGTGGTCCGGCGGGTTCCTTCTTCGGTTATTTTCTGTTGACCATGGCAGAGCGAGCCGGGCTAAAGATCCATGTAGCTATCTATGAACCCAGGGATTTTGACGTGCCGGGCCCGATCGGGTGCAACATGTGCGGCGGCGTCATCTATGAGTCGCTCGTACAAAGCCTGGCAGTCGAGGGGATCAACCTGCCTCCGACCGTTGTGCAGCGCGGTATTGAGTTCAACATGCTGCATTTGGATCTCGGCAACGCATTGATACAAACGCCGCTACACGAGAAAAGAATCGCAGCCACGTTCCGCGGCGCAGGTCCGCGCGGATTAATGGAATTCAAGGGTCATGGTCTCGATGGCTATCTTTTGCAGTCTGCGATAGCTAAAGGCGCTCAACACATACTCGCTCGGGTGGAGGAAGTGAGCTGGTCTCCGGATGTCAACGACACCAGCGTGGATAAACGGCTGGTGCAGGTCAAGGGGCTGGGAGGCGTGTTTCAGTCATACGAGTTGCTGGCGGTCACTTCCGGCGTGAACACGTCCACGCTGAGACTTTTCCGTGATCTGGATTTCGGTTACCAGCCTCCTCAAACAGCGAAGCTGCTTGTGCGTGAATACTTTTTGGGGGAAGAAGCAGTTTCAAAGTACGTCGGACCCGTGTTCCACGCTTTTCTGTTGGAC
>DATDAG010000495.1:0-5364 GCA_036525495.1 Anaerolineales bacterium | reverse complement strand
ACTCTCGATCTACTGGACTGAGTTGTACGTGTTGTTTGTTCATCTGGCTATTTTCTACCAGATGCCCACTTTTGTCAAAAACTTACTTTACGATGTACTAAGGAGTTTTTTGTAAAAATTGCGTATCATCTCAATAATTCGGGGTAACTGTCTTTTGGATGCTAAAACGATACACCAAATATGGGGGAAGAGCCTCGTTTTGCCGCATTTTTTGTGTATGTGGCGGTATGCGTTTTAGGGCTTCCCCTATTGTTTGAGAAGATACAAAATTGCTGGTTCTCCGGTACTATTCCTGTAAAAACGCGGAACCTTTACCGGAAGTTTGTCGTCCATCTCATGCACAAATTGGAGGTGCACGATGAAACTGACAACCAATTCAAAACTTATTCTGTTAAGCATTATCTATTTTGCGATCATGGCTTGTTTTCCCGTTATGGTATTTGCCATGCCTCGTGTAAATTCTCAACAACCGGCAACACCGGATTCGTACGCGACTTTGCAGGCAATGGTCACACAGACGATCATAGCCATGACGCAGAACGCACCCACGCAAACGCCCGTTCCCCCGACGGCAACCCCGCTTCCTCCCACGGCGACGCCTGTTCCACCTACCAACACGCCACTTCCTACCGCCACGGCTGTTTCGTACTGTGACTGGGTTGAATTCGTAAAGGATGTTACCATCCCGGACGGCACCAAATTCACATCAGGTGAAATCTTCACGAAAACCTGGCGCCTGAAGAATCGCGGCACCTGCACGTGGACACCGGATTACATGCTCGTCTTCGTGCGAGGTGACTCAATGGGAGGCACAACAGCAGTACGATTACCCGGCTATGTATCACCCGGACAAACTGTGGATGTGTCTGTCACATTGACAGCCCCAATCCAAAACGGGCATTATGTCGGTCACTGGATGCTTCGCAACCAATACGGTGTCCTGTTCGGTTATGGTGAGAATGCCAACAAAGCGTTTTATTTGGATATCAATGTGAAAGACCTGCCGCATGGCGAAGTCACCGGGAACTTCTACTACCCCAGCGAGTTCAACCCGCCATTGAGCTTGTACTTTGAAAATGCAGTGACCGGCGAAACCATCCAGTTCGCCATCCCCGATAGCAGCCCTACCTACAAGGTCCTGCTCCCGAATGGAACCTACTATGCCTATGCCTGGGCGCCAAACTACAACCTTCAAGGCGCCTATGTGTTCGACAACTTGACAATGAAGCCTTTCGTTGTCAGGGGCGGGCAAACCATTAGCGGGATCAATCTCACCGATTGGAGCCCTTACCCTCACAGCCGAGGCCAATAAAATCGACAGGCGACTCAACCGAGTCGCCTGTTTTTTATCCTTCATTACACTTCAAGAGAATACAGGAACGTTTCCATCTCCTGCCGGGTCAGCCCACCATGATGACCATAAAACTCCTGCTCGAACTTGTCTTTTTCATACCACCACACGGACTCATATCGGTAAGGGAGTATGACCAGATTCCCCACGCGCTCGCGAAAACGCTCAGTTATTGCAGGTCCAAAATATCCCTCTGCGATCAGGAACTCCGTCTTTACCACATCGGCTTTGCCTTCCAATCGTGAGGCGAGAAATGCCTGGGCTTCATCCAATCTGTCTTCATGGAGATACAGGAACAGGTCACGCGCTGAACCGGCAGGGACAAGCAACCTCCCGCTTCGGTTCGTTTTTATGAATTTCTCGAATCCTGCAAAGCGTGGATCTTTATTCAGGTAAATGGTCGTATCCGGATCAACCTCAGACATGCCGTGGTCGGCGGTCATCATGAACAGGATTCTTTTCTTCATCATGAAGATGCGTTCGAAGTATTGTTCCATTATCAGAAGCAATGTTTCGATCTCCGCCTCGGTTTGTGGGGCGGTGGGTCCGTACCCGTGGCACAGGGAATCGACCTTGTCGAAGTACAGGTGAATGAATGTTGGACTTCCTTGTTTTTGGATTAACTCACCCAGGTTGATGAGCGACTCTGAAAGTGTTTTGAAACCGCGCAGTTCGGCTCCGTCCATCACGATATTTGAATATGTGGATGGTGTGTATTCGCGGCTCCCAAACACATACGGCGTGACTCCCAACCGCCTCAATTTTGGATAGAAAACTCCCTGCGGAAATAAAAGCGATGGCTCGATCTTCGCGCGCTTGAGCGTATCGCGCACCTTTGCGCCTGCATGGGAGAACAACAACGGCGCGATGATCTTGTCCAGTTGCGGTTCATAGTAATACCACTCATACACGCCACTCTGACCAACCGGCAACCCTGTGTGGATCGTTGTTAGATGCGCGGCAGTCGTGGATGGGAATTGTGATGTGGTTTTTTCGATCCTACCGTGTTTTGCGATCCGTTTGATAAACGGAGTATCCTGAAAGCGCTCATGGAACCGCCAGCCAAGACCATCCACCAAAAACAGGATAACAACATCATAGTTGCCTGATGCAAACCCGTCCGTGATACGGACTGGGATTCCCGCGAATCCGCCCTTGTCATATCTTGGTTTGATGAAAGATGGATGCATTGAATATCCCGCAAGATTATTGCCTGAAATCACCTTCGATCATTTCGATAGTTCGGCACATATCGGCTTTGCATGTTTTGAGCTGTTCGAGCCAATCATGCAGGCTGGCAAGCACACTGGCGTCGAGACTGCCGGCGATGTTATTCCTTTCGTATGGGTCGGCAACCAGGTCGTAAAATTCGATTGATCCATCAGCGAAGTATTCCACATACAGAAAGGTCGTGGTTCTGATACTTCTAAAATTGAGCGCGCGGGCATCGTCCCGATTTGTATAACCTGCCTCGACCAGCAATCCATTTCGCCAGTCCGGCAATGAGGCGTTCTGTGTTTGGAGTAAAGGAATCAGGGATCTGCCATCCACAAAATCTGCGATCTTTGCGCCTGCGATCTCTGCAATGGTGGGGGCGAGGTCAATGTTGGCTGTCAAATGTGAGACTGTTGTCCCCGGCTCGATGCCTGGTCCTCGTATGAAGAATGGGACGTTGATATCCTCGGTATAAGGCAAGCCCTTCCCGCCGGAGAAGTTATGCTCTCCCATATGAAAGCCGTTATCGGAAGTAAAAATGATGTAGGTGTTCTCAAGTTGCCCGGTCTGTTCGAGCGCCTGAACGATTTCAAGAACCATTTCGTCCACTGCCAGGAGGGTTGCGGCGCGGTTCCTGTAGAACGCGTTGGCATCATATATATCGAATTCCTCGCCCGGCACCGTTGCTTTTTCGAGCACCACAGCAGGTTTTGCGTTGATGTCTTCCGTTAAAAAAGATGGTTTCCCGGGATATTCGATCTCTGTCAGCATCCCTTCGTGACGGGGAGCGGGAATGCTCGGTCCATGCGGCGCGGTTGTTGAGATCAAAAGGAAGAATGGATCGCGGCTGGAAATGCTCTGGTCTAGAAAACTGAGGGATTTTTGCTTGAGCACATCTGTGCTGTAATCCTCCGGTGAATACCCGTACTCGACCAGTTCACCGTTCTCGTTCATCGAATAGTTGAAATAATATCCTCCCTCATCGTTCTCGGGTCCATGGTGGAAAAAGACATGCCAGTCCGTCCAGCCGGGGGGCACGTATTCATCGCCCGCGGTGACCGGGTATCCGTTCATATATTTCCCAACCAATGCTGTTTCATACCCCGATTGTTCCAGCCAGACAGCCACCGTTTCCTCCTCGAACTTATTGCGGAAGAAATTGCGAAACCCCGGTGCGTTTTCCAGGATGTTTGTGTTGTGCGGATATTGCCCGCGGATCATGGATGCACGCGATGGACAACATAAAGGAGATGTTACAAAGTAGTTCGTGAATTCGGCTCCCTGTTGGACGATCAGTTCGTTCGTATATTTCATGTGAGGCATAAGGGTGAAATCCAGATCGTCGGTCAGGATGAGGATAACATTCGGTCTTTTGCTGACAATGCCAAGGGCTTCAAGCGAAGAGCAGGATGCGCCCGTCAACAATGAACCAAGAATAATAACAGTTAATACAACCCATGTTCTTTTTTTGTATGTCATCAAATGAAATCCTTTTGTTTTTGGTTCTCTGCCGGAACTCATGATTGCCCTTCAAGCATCATGTCTGCCGCCCGCCTCCCGATCTCCACCGCAAAATTCGTGCCGCGATCCCACGGATACACCTGACTCATCGACGCGAAATATAATCCTTCAATCGGTGTTTGTATTGCAGGGATATTCTTCGAATGATCCACCAACGGCACGGGCTGGGCATAGTTCGTTTTGTTCACCCAAACCTTCTTCACCCAATCTTTTTCAAATGCAAGATTGAACTTTTTGAAGGCAGGCGTAAAACGTTCAAGCAACTCTTCATCGTTCATCGAAAAGTATTCGTGACCCACTTCCAGATAATCGCCCGCGTATACAATATGATCGCCACCGAAATGCTCCTTAGATACAAAGTTCGTGTGTTCCACCATTGCGAGCATTGGGTAACCCGCATCCTTCGGCAGGTTGAACCAGTAGTAGCCATCCTTCGATAACTGATGTTTGAGCGACATCACCATCACCACCGCCCCCATGGACTTCAACCCAAGCAGACCTTTCAAATAATCTTCAGGAAGATCGGGACACAGTTTCGCCATCAAGTTCGGAGATGTGGTGACCAACACCTTATCGAACGATTCGACACCACCGCCCGCTTCGATTGACAGACCTTGTGCTTGATTCCGTTTAATGAATTTGACACTCACCCCGAGTCTTATCTCTACACCCATTCCACGAAGTTTGTCTGCAAATAGATCGGCAAACTTTTGGAAGCCACCCTCGAACGTTCCTAAACGTGTAGTCCGCGCCTTGATGCGCGCCCACAACCAAGCCATGTTGACATCCTTATAGAACGGACCGAACTTGCCAATAAGCAGCGGTTTCCACATCTGTTCATAGACCTGTTTGCCCGCCCACTTCATCATCCACGAGTCGGCAGTCACTTTTTCGAGAGCATGCCAGTCGTTCGTGAGACGGAGAAAGAGTCCCACGAAGCCAAAGCGGATTTTGTTGAGTCCAAACCCAAGTCCGGGAAAGAGAAGCGCATGGAGGATCGAGTCAAATGGATGCCACTTATTCTTGTGTAACATCACAGTATATGGACGCGGGAAGATGACCTTGTCATCCCATCCCAATTCTTTGATCAATCCCAGCATGTGGTTGTCCGATTGGAACCAGTGATGATAGAACTTCTCGACCGACCAATCCCAATGCGGTTCCTTGAATCCCGAAGCCAGTCCGCCGACAAGTATCGCAGACTCGAATATCGTTACTTTATGCCCCGCTTTTCTCAGATCATACGCGGCGGAAAGCCCGGCATACCCCGCGCCGAT
>DATDAG010000494.1:0-4621 GCA_036525495.1 Anaerolineales bacterium | reverse complement strand
CGATGGCAGCGATCAGGTCTAGGTCCGCGGGGCGAAGCGCGCTCTTGTCAACCTCAGGCACGTGTCCATCCCAGTGTTTGTAGCAGAACGACAGAACACGATTGGCAAGGTTGCCCCACGTCGCCACCAATTCATTGTTGTTGCGCGCCACAAACTCAGCCCAATCCCAGTCACTGTCTTTGGCTTCGGGCATATTGGCTGTCAGATAGTAGCGCAGCGCGTCGGGGTCATAGCGCGTCAAAGCGTCGCGTCCCCATACTCCCCAATTGTGCGAACCGCTGATCTTTTTCTTTTCGAGATTCATGAACTGATTGGCGGGCACATCGAACGGGAGGGTGAGTGGAGTTTCCTCACCTGCGAAAATTTCCATGAACGCGCTGCCTGCGCCCATCAACTGTGCGGGCCACTGGGACAGATGGAAGAAGATGTTGTCCTTGCCGATGAAATAGAACTGGCGCGCTTTGGGATTTGCCCACCACTCGCGCCACGATTCTTTCTCCGCCGACAACTGACTCCACTCGATCGCAGCGGAGAGATAACCGATGACCGCTTCAAACCAGACGTAGAGTTTTTTCTCGTCCCAACCCTCTTCATCCACAGGGACAGGGATGCCCCAATCGAGATCGCGCGTGATGGATCGAGATTTGAGTCCTTCAGTTTCGATCTTTGCCAACGACTCACCGAGCACAGTGTCGCGCATATGATCGGAACGCTCCTGCAGGAACTTTTTGACATCGGGTTCGAGTTTGGAAAGGTCGAGATAAAAATGTTCGGTCTCGCGTAACTCGAGCGCGCCGTCGCCCGTCTTGGCGCGAGGATTCTTCAACTTCTCTGGTTCTAACACGTTGCCGCAATTGTCACACTGATCGGAGCGCGCGCCCTCAAAGCCGCAGATATAACATGTCCCCTCGACGTAACGATCAGGCAGGAAGCGTTTCGCAGAGGGGGAGTACCACTGCTTGCTGAACTGCTTGAACATAAATCCGTTTTTCAGCAACGCGAGGAAGATGGCTTGAGAGACCTTGAAATGGTTTTCCGTATGTGTCGTTGTAAAGAGATCGTAGGTGATACCAAACCCTTGAAACACTTCAAGGAATCCATCGTGGTAGCGTTTATATACTTCCTCTACAGGCTTGCCCTCCCTGTCCGCGGCGATGACAACGGGAGTCCCATGTGAATCTGTGCCGCTGACCATCAAGACCTTGTTTCCCTTGAGCCGGTGGTAACGCGCGACAATGTCACCGGGTAAATGAGAGCCCGTGATATTCCCTACGTGTATTTCTGCATTGGCGTATGGCCATGCAATGGCGATCAATATGTTTTCAGGCATTCTTGCCTCCATGACATGATTATTGCAAACAAAAAGGCTGTCCAAAGTTGCGGACAGCCCGTTACCTTCGGCAGGTACAACGATCTAGCGTGCCATCCAGACGCGATTTGACATTGCCATTCGCATGGACATCAACATGGTTTTTGTCACCATCAGGTTGTCGGGTCTGAATTTCATGAGCATTATTTTAGGCTTTGGGGGATGGTTTGTCAATGGATAACAAAAAGGCTCCGTGTTTGCGGAGCCTTTTGCCTTTTAGTACTGCACAACCTTTTTCATTTTCTTCGCGGCCGCGATCCACTTTTTAACTTCCTTTTCAGAAGGCGGGCGATTGGTAAGATTCTTCTTTTCATTGACCTTTAGCATCTTTTCAGTAAGCGCATCTGCTCTGCGCATGGCAAGTTCCGGCACAGTGTCCACCCCAGCTTCTTCGAGCAGGTCGGCATATTGTCCGCCAATCCCTTTTACGCGAAACAGATCTGCATGATTAACCCACTCAAGGATGAGTTTCTGGCTGATACCCGTCTGTTCCTGCAATTCCTTGCGTCCTTTTTTGGTTGAGCCCTTGGTGAGCAAGGAATCCGTTGAGCCGACCCCGGCTTTTGCGAGTTTCTTTGCAAATGCTGGTCCGATCCCCTCGATTGTTTTTAGTGACGCCATATTGCTTCTCCTTTCGATTGATTATATGACCTTATTAGTATACCCAAATAATTGAGAAGTGCGTCGATGGTTGATCATGAAACTGATTTACAATAAGTCCTTCAACACTGAAAATGGAGAGTCGTTTGTGTCCTGATGATGACCGCAATCCGTCTCATTCAAATCCTCTCCGCACTCGATACATAATCCCTTGCAGTCGGGTCTGCACAAAGCCTTGATCGGCGTTTCAAGCAGGGCATATTCTCGCAGAATCGGTGCGAAATCAATGTGACCGTCTTCCGGCATGAGCAGTTCTGATTCACTTACAGATTTTTGGGTGAATGCAAACAACTCTGTAAAATCCCATTGGATTGACTGCTCAAACTCTTTCAAGCACCGCACGCACTCCTGGGTTGTTTTGCCTGTGAATTCTCCCTGGACGACCAATCCCTGCTGGGCGCGGTCAATCGTTATCATGCCGTCCAGGTCTCTCAACTCAACATCTTCGCCAAGGACAGCATTGTCGAACTCCAAAGGGATCTGGTGACTGTAGCCGATCTCTTCGTGAGCGATAAAGCCGACATTGATACGTAATGGTTTGCGTGGGTTTGCCATGATGATTGCTCGCAGGTCATTAGGCGGCGAGTCTCGATACGCTCTCAGGACCACTCGACTGCCGTCGTTTCGAGACCACTCGAAGACCTAGATTATTCTGTCTACAATGAACTTCGCCAGATCCTCGAGCGCATCTCTCTCAGGGGAGGCTGGCGCATCTTCCAATGCAATGAGCGCGCGGCTGACGGCTTGGCGCGCCTCTTCCATCGCTTTCTCTATCGCGGCATTCTTGCGGATGTTGTCAACGATGCGCTGGACACGATCTGTATCCTTCCAGCCGCCATCGGGCAGGGACAGGACATCTTCATCCTCAGGGTGTTCTTCCGCATAGTAAATGGCGGGCAATGTAACCAGCCCATTCAACAGGTCCGAGCCAATTGGTTTCCCAACTGCGGATTGCTCGCCTGTGAAATCGAGAATGTCATCCACGATCTGGAATGCCATGCCCACTTCATACCCAAACGCCTTCATGGACGCGCGTGTCTCTTCATTTTCGGTTGCGACCATTGCCGCGGCAAGCGATGACATTTCGAACAGTGACGCGGTCTTCGCGTAGATGCGGTCATAGTAGTTGTTGCGTTCGATCACGCCGCGCGCCGAGAACATCTGCGTCAACTCGCCGTTGACGATTGTAGCGAGAGTGTCTGCAAAGAGTTTCATGAGGGGCAGATAATCGGTCTCCGCGGCGAGTTTGGCGGCGCGGGCAAAGAGGAAGTCGCCGGTAAGGACTGTCGCGGCGGGAGACCAGCGCGCATTCAGCGTGGGCATGCCGCGACGGAGTAAGGCGCCGTCGATCAAGTCGTCATGAACCAAGGTCGCGGTGTGGAGTAGTTCCACGGATGCTCCCAGGGTGATAAGTTTTTCCTCGGGAGCGCCAAGCATATTTCCAACGAGCAAGCCCAGGGTGGGCCTGATGCGTTTGCCTCCCGCAGAAAGAAGATGTTCCAGCGCAGAACGCAGATCCGGGTGGTGTTCGTCCCCGGCCTGTTCTCGAATCCGTTTTTCCACAAATCTAAGTTGGTCCTGTATCGATGTAAAAAAAGTAACCGTGCTCAAGCGTCAGCCTCCCCAACCGAACAGGTCGTTTGCATTGGCGCTGGTGATTTTGGCAACGTGTTCGCGGGTTGTCATGTGAATTTCTGCAATTTTATCAGTAATATGCGCCACAAATGCAGGTTCGTTGCGCCTGCCCCGATGCGGGACAGGGGTGAGGAACGGCGCGTCGGTTTCGATCAGAAGTCGCTCAAGAGGAATTTGTTTGATGATGTTGCGCTTCTCTACCGCGTTTTTATATGTGACGGGACCCGTTACGCCGATGCAGAAATTGTGCTGAATCGCTTTTTGCGCCGTTTCAAGAGTCCCGTTGAAGGAGTGAAGCACGCCGGGCTTTTTGGCAAGCGGATGGTTTTGCGACTGGAGGGCGTTTTGCCATTTTGTGAGTATCTCCAGCAGATCAATAGAAGCCTGCCCGTGCCAGGCGTCATTCTCCTCACGCATGTGGATGACAACTGGCAGGATCACTTCTTGAGCAAGTTGGAGTTGTTGCCTCAGAACTTCGCGTTGTTGCGCTTGTTTTTCGGGTTCCCTGACCCAGTAATAATCGAGTCCGATCTCACCGATGGCGACGATTTTGCTTTTGTCAATCTGAGGGAGCCGTTCTTTGGCGACCGAAGAATCTCCCTTTCCGAGAGCGAGACCCATCGTTTCGCTCGGGGTGACATTGTGGTGTGAAATCAAGTTTCGTAAACTATCGACAGATGCATCATCCCAGCCCACCAGGTCAGTGGGATGAAATCCAACCGCTGCAAAGATATTTGGATATGAATTTGCCAATTGGATTACTGCTTTGCTTGATTCCAACTCGAGTGCGGGGACGAGAATCCGATCCACCCCCGCTTTGGTGGCGCGTTGAATTACCATGTCGCGGTCTTCGTCGAACTTGTTGAAGTCAAGGTGGCAGTGAGTGTCAGTTAACATGGTTTAGTTTAAAGCGGGCAAATTATACCTGTGCAAGATATGGGTGTCACATGACCAAAT
>DATDAG010000493.1:0-2971 GCA_036525495.1 Anaerolineales bacterium | reverse complement strand
GTGATGGACAAAGGAAAACGATTCAACACGGAACTGTTGACTGCGTTTGAAACAGAGCACTTGTTGAGCTTTAGTGAGGTTGTGGCGATTGGGGGATTGGAACGTACTGAAAGCCGTGGAGCTCATTATCGAACTGACTTTACTGTGCGGGATGATAAACAATGGCTCAAGCACACCCTCGCTCACAAAGTTGACGATGAGACTCCACCGGAACTCTCCTACAAGTCTGTCAACATCGATTGGGACAAATATCCACCACAGGAACGGAAGTACTAAGGAGCGAAGCCATGTCAGAGAATACTACTCAAAAAAAGGCTGTTGTGCGCATTCAGCGCTTCAATCCTGAAAAAGATAAGAAGCCTTATTTTCAAGAATTTAACCTCACTTACACTCGCGATACAACCTTGCTTGATGCATTGCACGAGATCAAATCCCATCAGGATGGCACCTTAACCTATCGACGATCGTGTCGTCATGCAATCTGCGGCAGTTGCGCTATGAACGTTAATGGCAAAAATATGCTCGTCTGCAACTCACCCTTACAGGAACACCTCACCAGGAAGAGTGTAGTTACCATCCGCCCACTGCCTTATCTGCCAGTAATCAAAGATCTGGTTGTCGACCGGACCAAATTCTGGGAGCAATATTTGCGGGTAAAGCCGTGGCTGATCTCCGCTGGAGATGATCCGGAGAAAGAATACCGGGTCAGCCCGGATGAGGTGGCTGCACTGAATACTGCCGAAACCTGCATTATGTGCGGAGCGTGCTATTCTGCTTGTACGGTTGTCGGCACCAGTGAGAACTATATCGGGCCGCATGCCTTGCTGAAGAGCTTCCTTCGGGTGTTAGACCCCCGTGATGTCGGTGCCAGTGAACGGCTCCAGGAGGTAGGAACCTCGGAAGGCGTTTACCGCTGCCATACCATCTTCAACTGCATCGATGCTTGTCCCAAAAATCTGGACCCCACCAAAGCAATCGAAACCCTGCGAAATCTTGCCGTAAAGCGCCTGGCCTTTGAAGAAGCAAAGAAGAAGCGATACCAGACGATTAGACTTAAAGTTGAGTAGCAGAAGGAGTGACGAATGTATAAAACAACTGGATTTTTGAGTTTTGCTTTACGCCGTTTTACCGGTGTGGCGTTGGTGATGTATCTTCTGCTTCACATCTGGGTGATTGGTTCCTCTTTGGACTCCCCTGAGGCTTTCAATGAGCGCTTGAATTTTCTGCAATCTGACTTATTCAAGGTGCTTGAGATCGCTTTATTAGCGGCTGTCATCTACCATGCCTTCGATGGTGTTCGTTTATTGTTGGTCAATTGGTTCAAGATCACCGAAAAAAGAAAGAATCTGTTCTACTCCGTGATGGTCATTTCTGCCTTGCTGGTGATTGCCGGGGGAGTGCCGATTTTGCTCTTCATGCTCGAAGGTAAATGAGAAGGAGTCAGAGATGAGAATTTTCCAAATCCAAAGAATTACTGCTGTTGCCCTGCTGGTATTTATGACAATCCACATGATTGTGGTTCACTACCCTCCGTTCCACATCGATTTTTCCATTATTGCTGAGCGAATGACCAATCCTGTCTGGAAAGTGATTGAAATTCTGTTTTTGTTTTCGGTGTTATTGCACGGTCTGGCAGGGGCTTATGTTGTTCTGACTGATTACAAACAGGTCTCCCGTTATCAGAAAATCGTTGCTGGGGTGATCATTGTGATTGGGATTGCTGCCTTCGCATGGGGCTCCTTGACGGTCATCTCCTGGTAGCAGCCAACAAGTTTTTTAGGAATCTGGAGGATTGAATGAAAGATTTAACAAACCAATTTCTTGAATTGGTGAGATTGACAGCGACAAGTCTCCCGCATGATGTCGAAAACGCGATTGTTGAGGCTTATCAGACTGAGGACGACGGTTCTGCCGCAAAAGGTGCTTTTGATGCGATATTAAATAACGTCAAAATGGCCAGAGAAAAATCTACACCGATCTGCCAGGATACTGGAACTCCGATCTTCTATGTGCATTATCCAGAGGGTTGGAGCACGCGCAAGCTTCGAACACAAATCCGCGCTGCGGTTGCGGAAGCGACCCGGAAGTCTTATCTGCGCCCGAATGCGGTAGACTCGATCACCGGCAAAAATACTGGTGATAATCTTGGCGATGATCATTACCCAACCATTCATTTTGAAGAAGTGGGTGGAGATACGCTTACCGTTGAATTGATGTTGAAGGGCGGAGGCTGTGAGAATGTAGGGATGCAGTATAAACTCCCAAATTCAGAGTTGAATGCAGGCAGAGACCTGGATGGAGTACGCAAGGTTGTCCTGGACGCTGTTTACCAGGCACAGGGGAAAGGTTGCGCACCCGGGATCCTTGGCGTTGCCATCGGTGGAGACCGCGGGTCTTCCTATCTCGCCAGCAAGGAAGCCTTGCTGAGGAAACTGGATGACCAGAACGAGGATCCATCCCTGGCTGAGTTTGAACAAACTGTCTATGAACAAGCCAATCAACTGGGGATTGGCCCCATGGGATTTGGCGGGAAAACAACGGTGTTGGGCGTAAAAGCCAAGTCAACCCACCGGCTTCCGGCGAGCTTTTTTGTCTCAGTGTCATACATGTGCTGGGCATATCGCCGGCGGAAGATGACGGTTTTTGCCGATGAAGTTACCTTTAGTTGAGAGGTGGTAAGATGATAAAACTAACAATGCCAATCAGTGACGAGGAAATCCGTAATCTGAAGGTTGGAGATACGGTTTTGCTCACAGGCGTGATGCTCACCGGTCGGGATGCAGTGCACAAATGGATGATCGACACCTTTGTGGAAAAAAAGGCTGCACCCAATAAGGACGATGAAAAGATTTATCAGGAAATTAAACCCCTCCTTGCTGGTGGAGTCATTTATCACTGCGGACCTGTGGTCTCGGGTTTGGATACCGGTGATTATGAGTTTGTTGCCGCTGGACCAACGACGAGCATCCGG
>DATDAG010000492.1:0-4049 GCA_036525495.1 Anaerolineales bacterium | reverse complement strand
CCATCGCTGTTGGCGGCTTGCAGGAGGGCGTATTCCTTTTCGCCATCTACCAAAAAGATGCCAACATGATAAAAGCCGAACCTTTCGCTGATGAGATTTGTTGCCACAGGGAACAGTTCGTTCAAGTCTTGTAGTTGGGCGATGGATTCAGAGAGTTGTGTGATCGCCTGCAATAATGAAGCGCGGCGGGAGGTTTGCTGGTTCGCCTGATCGAGTTGCGCTGTGCGTTCGGTCACGCGTTTTTCGAGATTGGCTGTCAGATCTTCGAGTTCGGTATTGATATCCTGTACTACTTTTATACGCGCCCGTTCCACGCTTGCGCGGAAGGCGGTGATCCCGAGCAGGATAATGGCGGTCGAGAACGTGATTCCGATTGTCCTGAAAAAGATAAATGTCGGGTCGGCAAGGAATTTGGGGTCTGCGTAGGTTCTCACGCTGACGGTTGCCGCGACAGTTGCGATTGCCAATGCCAGGAAGCCTCTCTGTGAGAGGATGACGCTGGCAAGGATCAGCGATATTGGCACAATGCTCGATATGGATGAATCGATGCTGTTGGCACTTCCGATGTAGATGGTTATATATGCTATGGACGTGAAGCCAAATGAAAAGAAGTATGTGCCGATTCTGTACAATCTTGTGCGGCTGGTAATATACGCGATCAGCGTTATTCCCAGAAAAACGAGGAAGACGGTAAAGGTTCGTGGATTGGATAAGACCGCCCACGTAAAGGAAACGACCAGGATAAGTGAAAGCGCTGAAAGCAATTGAGCACGCCTGCGCTCGCCAATATCTGTGACAGATGGATGCGCCTCGGTAAGAAATCGCCAGGCACGCAAGAACATGTTTGCCCGTGCTTCCTGTGGGATGTTATTCGTCATCATGCCTCACTCCAATTTTTTTCTTCCTGCGCCGTTGGCGTTATCATTTTCCAGTTTGGCCAGCGCGGATGGGTTGACCAGTTGGAAGGTGACTGTTGAACCTTTCAAGGTCTGGCCGAGTTCCTCGACGGTGTCTCGCAGGATCGAATCCAACTGGAAGGAAGTGCCAAGCTTGGCTGCCATCCCCGAAAGGAATGTCTCCCGGGAAGCGCGCTTTTGAGCATCATCCAGCAATCGTGCGTTTTCGAGCGCGATTGCCACGCGCTCCGCAGTGGATTCTATGATCGCCAATTCGTCAACCGTCCACTCTCGCGATTGTTCTGCGGCTCTCAGTTTCAGGTTGCCGATGGTCTCCCCGCGCAATTGAATGGGGACCGATAAAGCACCTTTTAAGGACTTGGGCGATCCTTTCAATGGCTCTGGCTTGATCCCGTCATATCTATAGCCTTTTGTACTGATGGTTTTGGCATAATCTCTCCATGCCTGGCCAACAGATTGGCGCGATACACTTTCCATGCCTTGCAATGCTCGTTGCGCCTGCTCAAGTGACCGTGCATTCTGGATCGCAATAGAGACCTGGTCGGCAAGGATGGAGAAAATTTCCAGATTGTCTTGTGAAAAGGCATTAGTTTCTGTTGATTGAATGTCCAATGCGCCGATAACTGTGTTGCCGAACTTGAGGGGCAGTGCCACTTCGGAGTGTGTTTCGGGGAGCTCGGGGTTGTTGAAATAAACTGCATCATCGCCAACATCCAGTGCGATGCGTGGTTTACCACTTTGGGTTGCGTAACCAACAATGCCTTGCTCGCCAACTTTAAGACGGTGTCCACGTGCGAGCATGTTTTGTCCTCCGGGGCTGTTCGCAGCGCTTAGAACGGCAAATTCTTGGTTTGAATCCAATAGAAAGATACCTACATGATAGAAGAAAAAACGCTCGCTTACTAATCTAGTGATTGCGGGCAGCAATTGTTTTGTACTCTGAATTGTTGCAACAGAACGGGCTACGTTGGCGATGGCTTCAAGTTGATCGGTTTGCGTTCGCAGTTTCCTTGTTCGTTCGTCAACACGTTGTTCAAGTTCGCCTTGTAGTTTTATTAATTCGATGTTTGATGCTTCCTGGTTTTTTCCGTATTCTTCAGCTTCTTGTATGCTTTCAGTAAGACGGTTAATGATGACGCGGAGCACAACTGCTGTCAGGAAGAACATTGTGGTGGCAACCGCAATGTCATCGTAGCCTGTTCTGCTGGATGCGGAAAAGGGGGAAATTCCGTTAATATCTGTATAACCAAGAATTGCTGCCGCCACCGAGGCAACTGTGGCATAAAAAAAAGAACCTAGTGTTCCAAGTAATAACCCGGCGAGCACAACAATCACCGGGAAACCGAGCATGGAAATATGATACAAGCCGCCTCTGTTGTAGGCTATATATCCGGCCGCAACTGAGAGGATTGTGGGCAGCAATATCCGTCCGGGCAAAGTGATGCCGCGTAAAGCGAGAATTATTCCAATAATGTTTATGATTACTGAAATGGATAATACCCATATGACCAGTGGATTATCCCCGACCAACCCTACGGCAATCGCTATAATGGTCAGGCCGATACCCGAACTGACCAGAATGTTCACGACCATTCTGGTGCTGGTTATGTATTTATCACTTTTTTTCGAGGATGGAATCTTCGTTTCATTCATGGATTTGTCTCTCTAGGTATCCAGTTCAAGCGTTACTTCTGCAGTGCCGCCGATCTTGCGTCCCAATTCTTCCACTGCGGCTCTCATGATTAATTCAAGATTTGTAACAGCACCGATCTTGGATGAGATCTCTCCAATGGTGCGTTCGCGTGCTGCGCGCCGTTGTGAACTTTCAACGAGGCGAGTGTTTTCCAGGGCAAGAGCTGTACGCTCTGCCGCGGCTTCGAGGAGTGTGATGTCGTCTTGTGTCCATTTGCGATTGCCGCTTTTGGGTTTCACATCAAGCACGCCGATGATCTGTCCGCGGAATTTGATTGGAACGGATAAGTTGTGGGTTGCCTTTACAGGTGGTAGGCTTCCTGAATCGGGAATCTCTTTTACTTTTTCTTGGGCTTCTTTTGGATCCAGCGGGGTTGTTCGAGCGCCATCAAATTTATAACCTTTTATTTTTACCTGTCTTGCAAAACTGCTCCACTCCTGTTGTACATATTGGGAAAAGGTCTCTTCTGATTTGTTGAGCGCTTCGCGCGATTCGCTGAATAAACGGGCATTTTCAATGGCTATGGCAACCTGATCTGCAAGTGTGGAGAGAACGTTTACATCAGCATCTGTAAAAGCATTGGGTTGTGTACTTTGTACATCCAAAGCGCCGATAACGCGACCTCCAACGCGGAGGGGAAGCGCCATTTCGGAGCGGGTGTCTGGGAGGTCGGGGTTGTTGAAGTAAACCGCGTCAGTTCCAACGTCCAGAGCGATGCGGGGATCACCTCGTGATGTGACAAAGCCGACGATACTGTTTGTGTCTAGTTTTAGTTTATGCTCGCGGATCAACATTCTTTGACCACCGTCACTATTTGCTGCTCTTAGTAGGGCAAACTCCCGTTCTTCGTCGAGAAGAAAGATGCCGACATGATAAAAGTCGAACCGCGCACTGACAAGTTTGGTAATGGAAGGCAAGAGATCTTCAAGACTTTGCAGTGATGCAGTTGAGCGTGCGACGCTTGAAATTGCATCTAACTGATTGGCTCTTTTTTCCAATATTTTTGTCCGTTCCGCAACCTGGCCTTCAAGATTATTTACCAATGTAGCCAATTTATTCGTCATGCTATTAAAACTAACGGCTAGAAGACCAACCTCTTTGGAACCTATTTCTTCAACTGCCTGCTCGTTAAGGTTTCCACGAGCGATTTCTACAGCAGTGGCCGTTAACTTGGTTAAAGGTATTGTTATTTGCCTTCCTAAAAAATATCCTAACAAAGCAATGATAGGAAGGGCTATGAAAAAGACGATAAGACTCTGGATGAGAAATTGTCGTTCTTTGGCCGCAATATCGTTTGCGGCGATATCAATTCCAAGTACCCCGACAATCTTTCCATCCGAATTACGAATTGGCGCATATGCTGACAAAAAAGTTCCGAACTCATCAGTATAAAAATCAGGCTCTATGATTGTCTGGCTTAAGGTGTCAAAGTTATCAAC
>DATDAG010000491.1:0-2283 GCA_036525495.1 Anaerolineales bacterium | reverse complement strand
TAGGTATAGTCACCCATCCATGGGTAGCCTTCCGTATTCTGGTATAGATAATACGTAAAGACCACATCCTCGGCGGTTAGGTCTTCACCGTCGTGGAATTTCACACCGTCTCGGATCTTATAGGTGTATACCAACCCGTCATCCGAAACGTTGACACTTTCTGCAAGGCTTAATTTAAATGAACCGTCCAACTGGAGTTGATACATCGTATCGAACACCAATCCGAAGATGGTATACGCTTCGGATAATACCGCCGCGCCCGGATTCAGCGTATCCGGACTACCCGCCCACCCCACTCGCATTACAACGGGTTGAGATTGACCAATCGCGCCGCATGCAGATACGACCAACGCGACCAAGGTCAGAAGAACAACGAACCTGGTTTTGAACTTCATCTTACTCCTCCTTTATAAATTGAGTCTGCGGTTATACCGCTTTAAAACAAATTGCACCGCCGGTTGCATAACCGTGATGCAGAACACACCCAAGACATATTAATTTGTACTGATGTCGATTATTTATATTATTTGTAAACATTCGTAGTGATTTTACTTTACTTCCTGCTACGGCGAAAGGCAGTTGGTGATGGTGTGTTGTTATTTTTTTTGAAGGTGGAAATTGATGGGGATAAGTGTTTTGGCATATTGACTACGCGAAAATATAGAAGACGCCTCAATTCTGAACCCAAACCTATCAATTCACACTGTACTTTAACAATGAGACCGATAGAGTACCTATCGGTCTCATTGTTCACTTGTCATTCTTTTGCTTTTCCCAGAGGTTCCTGTCAGCCATATCATCGGCATCCAGGTACAGTGGATGGACTTCCTGGATCATCTTATGCTCATGAGATGTCCACAAATCCGCCGCAATCTTGCGAGGATTCGACTTGACACCCTGTGAGTTGAAATATTGACAGATACGTGTCACATCACGGAGGAAGATCACCCAGGCTGACGGATTATCGTCAGGTGAAACAACTTGCGGGAAATCTATCAATGTAATACCACCGTCCCAATACAAGATATTGTAGGCAGATAAGTCGCCGTGGATCCGTCCATTGGACAGAAGCAGGTCAACGTTAAGGATGACACGGCCAAAGAGCCGCTTCGCTTCAATGGGATCGAGACTCACGCTATTGAGAGTCGGTGCGGCGCGGTCGACTTCCCCAATGAAATCCATCAAGATGGCGTTCTTCTCCATCGCATACGGTCTTGGGACATCTGCTCCTGCTTCGTGGAGCATTTCCAACGTTTTGAACTCATAGGCGATCCACGATTGATGGCGGAGCCCCTCACCGTAATTCGTGCGGTGACGGATGGCGTTTTGATCGGCTTCCTTGACGATGGCGTTGCCGCTGATGTCGAGATCGATGCGGCCCGTGCGATAGATGGCATCGTTCTTGAGGTTGCGCAGCACGCGCGGACGATAGACCTTCGCCGTGACCAGTTTCGAGCCGACCGCATCCCCACCGCGGCACATGTACACGGAGGCTTCTTTACCGCCTTTGACACGCCTGAGCACATCGGTGATCCATTGATGTTCATAAAAATCGCCCAGCGACTCAAGCAACCACCATTCTTCAAAGCGCGCTGCTTTGTAGGTGAAGTTGAAATTTTGGCTTGAGTCGTCCTGTCCTTTGAGAAATTCGCGATCCCTGGCGCGGACATCCTTGAAATGCCTGTCAGGAAAACGCTTGCGCCGTTTGCCTTTATTTAGAAAATTATAGGTTTGTTCGTTATCATCCAGATCATCGAAGAGTTCGATGTATTCGTCTGTATTCATTTTTTTATTCCTACCATTTTGTCACCCTGGGCAAAGCGAAGGGTCTCCTCTCGCATAACGAGACTCTTCGCCGCTTCGCGGCTCAGAATGACATAGAGTTAAAAGAAAAACCGCAGGGCGAGCAGCGCCTGCGGTAAGAGGTCAATCAGCACGAAAATCCGTGATTACATTTCACCTTCAGGAGGCGCGCTCAATACATGGTGGTTGGAAGAGAAGATGGATTTCATTTTTTCGTGCCTCCTTTCAGAATTAGATTTCTTACAATGGTTAGAGTCTATCACCTGAAAACACACAAGTCAAGTGAACTGAACGCCAATCAGTTGCTGAAGCAGCCAGTTCCGTAAGAAACTATGTAAGTTCCTCGATAGTTGTATTTTAGCGTTTTCTGGATAAAAGTGATATCCAGAGCGAAATCTGCTCACTGGAAAAGACAATGCAACTTCCAATCATCACACCTGCGCCACTTGTAAAAGCCCATGCGGCAGCCTTCCGAGATCT
>DATDAG010000490.1:0-3186 GCA_036525495.1 Anaerolineales bacterium | reverse complement strand
GTAAGAACGTCAAACTCGCCCATGTCAGGGTTATTCCCCGGGCGGACACCCGTGACCTTCCCGCGTTTCCAATCCAATGCAGGGAAGACTAGATCATCGCCATCCTGAAAGTTTTCCTTTGGGGAAAAGATCTTGCCACCCGCCTGCCTGCGCTGTTGAACCGCATGTTGTTCTGCCCGATTGCGCTCGTGGACCAACACCGCTACAAGTTCACGGGTCGTCAGAGGGGTTTCGATTTCAAAAAGATGATTATGCAGGAATTCAATATCCTGGGGTGTGATTTGGAGGGTTTTCCAGTAGTCGTTTGAAATGATGGGGTCGCTTGCCATTAACAAATGCCTTGATGTAATTTTATCGTCTTCAGTGAATGAAGCGGAACCATTATACCTTACTTGCAGTTGAAGTCGAAATCTTGAATGTATAATCCAGTGTATGAGTTTAACTCTTGCGCACGCCTTACGGATGGGTCGGTCCTCCTGCATTGCCTTTGTGGGCGCAGGAGGAAAGACGACAGCAATGGTCAAGCTTGCAAGGGAGATAAAGCCAAACGTGATCGTCACTGCCACGTCACATCTGGGATTATGGCAGACAAAATTTGCGCACACACACATCTCCACCGACGAAGACTCTCTTGATATTGTCAATCATCGGACTCAAGGCATTATTCTCGTTACTGGAAAGCGGGAAAGAGACCGCCTGCAACCTGTAAACAATAAATTATTGAATTGGCTTTATCAGTATTGTAAGAGTCGTTCCATCCCTTTGCTCATCGAAGCAGATGGCTCACGCCAAAAACCATTGAAAGCGTGGGCGGCACATGAACCACCCATACCAAACTTCGTGGACGTGGTCATTCAGATGGCCGGGTTGGATGGTTTGGGCAAGCCATTAAAGGATGAACTTGTACACCGCGTTGATATTTTTTCAAATTTGAGCGGTTTGGGAAACGGGGAAACGATCTCACCCAAAGCGATTAGTGAGATTTTGACACATGTGGAAGGCGGTTTGAAAAACATCCCCAAAAACGCAAAAAGGATCGTTATACTCAACAAGGCGGATTCACTGGAGCTTCAAGCCGCCGCCCTTGCAATGACGCCATCGCTTCTGCCGGCTTATCACTCTGTCATTGTTGCGAGCTTGACCAACGAAAAGGTTTACGCTGTCCACGAGCCAGTTGCTGGCATCGTCCTTGCGGCAGGAGAGTCAACCCGGTTCGGGAAACCAAAACAATTATTGGATTGGAAGGGTCAGCCGTTTGTGCGTGCAGTGACACTAACGGCGATCCGCGCGGGGCTGTCGCCTGTCATTGTTGTGACGGGAGCAAATGCAGAACAAATTACATCAACAATTCGTGATCTGAAAGTGCAAATTGTAAAAAACGAGAACTGGAAGACCGGGCAGGGAAGTTCGATAAGAGAGGGAATTCTCACCCTCACACAACCCCAGCCTGATCTCTCTCAAACCCGAAATGAAAATGATGTTGGAAGTGCCATTTTCCTGCTTGCTGATCAACCGCAGATCGGCGTATCCATTCTCCAAGCGCTAAAAGAGAAACACACAGAGGGATTGCATCGCATTGTCGCGCCAATGGTGATCGACCGCCGCGGAAATCCCGTTCTTTTTGATCGCGTGACATTCCCGGATCTGATAAACATCGAGGGTGATACAGGCGGGCGGGCGATCTTCCATAAACATCGCATAGAGTATCTCCCCTGGCACGATGACGGACTTTTATTGGATGTGGATACGCCAGAGCAATATCAGCGATTGGTCTCAAACGAGGATTTATGATCTCAGTCATTATCCTTGCCGCAGGCGAATCAAAACGAATGAGACAGCCTAAAATGTTATTGCCTTGGGGAGAAGGCACAGTGCTGACGCACGTCATTTCTGTTTTTCAGAACGCAGGGTTGGAAGACATTTCAGTGATAGTGGGGGGAGCGAGGGAGCAGGTGGAAGAACAAGTTTCAAACCTGGGTGTAAAGACGATACATAATATGGATTATCTCAATGGGGAAATGCTATCTTCGATCCAGTGCGGGATTCGTGCGTTATCGCGTCAGACGCAGGCGACCTTGATCGGATTAGGTGACCAGCCTCAAGTCCGGGAACGAAGCGTTCGGATGGTTTGTGATGCATTCGTTGAAACAAAGTCCAACATCGTTGTGCCGAGTTATAAGATGAGGAGAGGGCATCCCTGGCTGGTGGCGCGTCCACTTTGGGGTGATTTGTTGGACATGGAGCATACGCAATCGCCCCGCGATTTTTTGAGTTCGCATCAAGCAGACATTCACCATGTCAACCTGGACGATCCAAACATTCTCGCCGATCTCGATACGCCCGATGATTATCGTCAATGGCGTTCATAAAAATCCGTGATAAACTTGCCCGCTGGAACCCAAGGATATAGTTCTCAATCATGATCTACAACCTTGTACGAATACTCGTAAAAATCGGCACCGAAGCCCTATGCCGAATTGATGCGCCTGATATTCAAAAAATGCCGCAAAAGGGACCGTTGATCGTTATCTCGAATCACACGGGACAATTGGAAGTTGCCGTTTTCTTCGGACAGCTTGCCACACGTCCGATTACAGGCTGGGCAAAAATGGAATCATGGGACAATGCCTTCCTGAATTGGTTGTTCAACCTTTGGGGGCTGATACCAGTTCGCCGCGGTGAAGGCGATATGTCTGCATTGCGGAAGGCGATCAAGGCTCTGGAAGACGGTTACATTTTTGGCATCGCCCCTGAGGGCACGCGAAACAGGACCGGACAATTAAAACGCGCCCACCCAGGGGCTGTCATGCTGGCAGTCCATTCGGGTGCGACAATACTGCCACTCGTCCATTGGGGCGGAGAGGATTTTCTACGAAATCTTACAAGACTCAGGCGGACGGATTTCCACATCAGAGTCGGCGAACCATTCAAATTGGAGTTAGATGGGGTAAAAATGACAAGAGAGATTCGTCAACAGATCGCAGATGAAATGATGCTCCACATTGCAAAACTCATGCCCCAAGAGTACCATGGAGCATATCAAAAGGTTACACCTCTTGAAAAAACTTTCACAAAAGTAGTAAAATGGTCATGGTGATACTTTACACATTTGTAGTTCAGAATCACACTTAAGCATTTGCATCACTGAAGTGGATTTAGTAGAATCGTAGTAAAACAGGAGTGTGT
>DATDAG010000489.1:0-7118 GCA_036525495.1 Anaerolineales bacterium | reverse complement strand
CCTTGCGGACGATATAGCCATCGCCTTCATCGTTCAAGCTTAGGTCGTTGTCCATGTCAATGCGCCCTTCGATGATCTCACCACAGCGATTGCATTTGACGTTGAAGATGTAATAATGTTTTTCGTGTTTGGAAGGTTGACCGCCAAAAAGATTTTTGAGAAAGGACATGATTTTAACCTTTCAGTATCTTCTCTATTCTACCCAACTCTTCATCACTGAACTTCAAATTATTCAACGCGGCGAGATTGTCTTCGAGTTGTTTGACGCTGCTGGCGCCGATCAATGATGATGTGACAACAGGCTTGCGCAGCGTCCATGCGATGGCCATTTGGGCTAGGGATTGTCCACGCTGTTGGGCGAGTTCGTTGAGTTGTTTTACCTTGGGCAGGTTCGCTTTCACGTCATCGGGCGTGAGCCAGACGCGCTCGGTTTTTGTAGCGCGGGCTCCAGCGGGGATTCCGTCCAGGTAGCGGCTGGTCAGCTGTCCCTGCGCGAGAGGCGAGAAGACGATGCAGCCGATGCCTTCGTCGGACAGAACATCCGTCAGCCCGTTTTCTATCCAACGATCGAACAAGTTGTAGGATGGCTGATGGATGAGACAAGGGGTCCCCATTTCGCGCAGGATGCGTGCGGCCTCCCGCGTCATCTCTGGACTGTAACTTGAGATGCCGACATATAAAGCTTTGCCCTGTCTGACGGCTGAATCGAGCGCGCCCATGGTCTCTTCGAGCGGAGTGTCGGGGTCGGGGCGGTGACTGTAGAAGATGTCGACGTACTCGAGCCCCATGCGTTTGAGGGACTGGTCGAGGCTGGCGAGCAGGTATTTGCGCGAACCCCATTCGCCGTAGGGGCCAGGCCACATATCGTAGCCCGCTTTGGTGGAGATGATGAGTTCGTCGCGGTAAGGATGGAAATCCTGTTTGAAAAGTGTGCCGAATGTTTCTTCGGAGGAGCCTGGAGGGGGACCGTAGTTGTTGCCGAAATCGAAGTGCGTGATGCCGAGATCGAAAGCACGGCGGGCGATGGCACGTCCGTTCTCGAGACTGTCCACGCCGCCGAAGTTGTACCACCAGCCGAGAGAGATAGCGGGGAGTTTGAGTCCGCTTTTGCCTGTGCGGTTGTAGGTCATGTTGTCGTAACGTGTGTCTGATGAGAGGTAAGGCATTTGTGTTTTCCTTTTCATTTGGTGTTCGGTGGGTGAGTAGTCCCGCCGTGCTGAGCGAAGCGATAGTGAAGTCGAAGCAAGAGCGGGGCGTACACCTGCACCCACCACAGGTGTGGTGTCGAAACCACCATGCAAGCACGATTATATTGGTTAGGGGTGGTTTCGATATGTCCTCGGCTGTCGCCTCGGATTACTCAACCAACGAGGCTGGATGAATCATTTGTCCAAAATAAAATGAACGAGCCGATACCCTTTCGTAACCGCATCCAACTGCTCATCATCCATTTTCTTCTGATCCACTCCGAACAACGGACCCGCAAATCCCGACCCAATAATGACCTGTCTTATTAGGAACGTCCGATTTTGTGAATCGGACACATCCTCCGCGCGCGCTTTACGCCATCCTTTTGGTAGTTGTATTTCGACATTTGGATTTGCCAGCATATTGCGATACCAATCCGAAGTCGAACCAAATCCCGCCGTGCAGTAAATCTCCCCATCTACGACTGCATAATTGACAGGCGTGAGATATTCTTTTCCGCTTTTCCGCCCCTTGTGTTTGATGACCAGTATCCGCCCGCTGATTGATGGCACGATTTCCATCATCCACCCCATGCCGATTCTTAGCATGAACACCATGAAAGGGTTCATTGCATGGAATACCTTGCGCAGGGTATTCAACTGCTTTTGCGAAAAACTTGAAACGTCCATGTTCCCTCCCGACCCCCTACGTCCTACGTTGCAGGACACCTCCCCCAAATATCCGATGAACCACAGTCGGATATTTGGGGGAGGCAGGGTGGGGGTCAAAACTTCCACTTCTTCAATGCGTCCATCGACTTGTAATTTGTCAAATCCAATTGCAGAGGCGTGATGGATACATATCCATCCTCCAGCGCGCCGAAATCCGTGCCGTCCTCGAACACCCCCGTGGGCGCTTCGCCGCCGATCCAGAAATACGGTTTGCCGCGTGGGTCAATGCGCGAATCTAATTCGTCGCGATAGACGCGCAGTCCCTGGCGGGTGATCATGTATCCCGCCAGTTCGTTCTCTTTCAGATAGGGAATATTCACATTCAATACAACATCTTTTGGCATTCCCTGTACCAGGACCCTGTGCACTACACTGCGAGCCACCACGGCAGCGGTGGAATAATCCAATTCACCTTTATGTCCATCAGGTGAATCCAGTGAAACAGCAATTCCGTGTACCCCAGCAATGACCGCCTCCATCGCGGCGGTGACGGTTCCAGAGTACGTAATGTCATGCCCGATGTTGGCATTGGGGTTGATGCCAGATACGACCATATCAATATCTTCTTGTATAAATCCAAGCAGGGGAATGGCAACGCAATCCGAGGGCGCTCCGTCGGATGTAAAGGCAGGTGTCCCATCTGCGAGCGTTGTGTCGCGAACGCGCAATGGACGCTCCATCGTCTTCACATGTCCCGAAGCAGACCAGTTCTTGTCGGGCGCGAAGACCGTCACTTTGCCGAGTTTGCGCATCTCTTGTGCGAGAGCGAGTAGGCCTGGCGCTTGTACGCCGTCATCGTTGGTAACTAAAAGATGCATGATTCTCCGATTTGCGATTTCAGATTGACGATTTAGGATTGCGCAATGATTATAATCCTTTCATGCGTCGCACACTGCTCACTGCTTGCATCTGGCTGTTTACTTTCTTTCTTTCCTCCTGCCTTCCCGGTATTCCTCAGAATCCCGCTTCTGCAGACACACAGCCAACGATCTTGTTCGTCTACCGTTTTGACGTGCCAGCCTTCGTCGGGTTTTCCAGTGATTTCCAGGTTACGCGGGAGATTCCCTTCACTATCCCTCCCAATTGCGGACTCTTTAGCATATTCCCAGCACCTGTTGGACAAATTCTCCTCATCGAACTGAACTGCCCCAACGGGCAGACGGTTCTTTTCCTGGACACGGAAACCGATTTTGTTTCCCAGCCAGTAACCTCATCTGACGCCCACTTCCTCGCATGGACAGGTGACGGCAAATCCGCTTATCTAAAAGTGGACTCGCTTGGAAATACACAGATAGTCCGTGCAAGTGTGAACGGCTCGAAAGACGATCTCCCCATCCCTGAATTCACCTATGATCTTTCATCCAAGCCTGATTCAAGAGATTTCACGTTCACCCTCTCCCGCGGACTGGGCTACGGCAGTGAACTCTATCTTGCTCAAAACGATGGAATAAATTCGCAATTGCTGTATGCCGATCAATACAACTACATTTCTTATGCACGTTTCTCTCTCGATGGAAAGCAGATCGCGTTTATCAAAACGCCAGACACGCAAACTCCATTCACAGTGGGGGAGTTGTGGGTTATGGATTCAGACGGTGAGAACGCGCGAACATTAGCCGATGCAGATGCCGGTCACGGGTACGCGGCGAACTGGTCACCGGACGGGGCAAAGATCGCGTTCGTTGCGCGTGAAAACCCTGATGATGAGAATGCAGACCAATCGAGTGAAGCATTGATTAGCAACATCTATGTGGTTGACGTAAAAACCGGGACGTTGACCCAAGTCACATATCTAACGGAAGGATGGGCGGAGACTCCTCATTGGTCTCCACAGGGGAACATATTGGGATTTAACGTGGTCTTAAATGGTAGAATGCAAGTGCAAATCGCGGACATGGAATCAGGGGAGATTCTGCCTTTTGAAACAGACATTGCCCCCGTAGGGGGATCAACCTGTTGTCCCGCGTGGATGCGAAAGTGAGATAAAGTGTTTCGGCGCGTATTATTCATCCTGATCCTGCCATTGATCGTTTCATCCTGCGGAAGTGCGGCTCCTGCTGAATTTCCTGTTGCAGATGAACCCTCCGCACAAACCGTGGATGTCGCTCCAACGGCAGAGGCGATCCTTCCCGAAAATACACAGATTGTCGAATCGACTCCCACGCTCGAACCGCTCCCCACTGAAATTTTGCCAACGCTGACAGAAACGCCATTGCCGCCGCTCGACCTGCCCGCATTGATCCCAAATGCGCCGTCCCTGCTCGCGTGGGATGGCACGCCGACCTATCTTGGCGATTCACAGCCTGGCTTTGATTTCCGTGTGATGTATGATCCCGATGTTTGGGCATTGACGCAGGATCAGTTCGGGTATCCTGCCATTGGGCATCGAACGATCCCTTTTTGTGTGATCTCGGTCACATCCGGGCGCGGACTGCCTGCGAACATTTCGGTCGAACAGGATATTCTATATACTGACAAGGTCACGTTGTATGTCAGCACTGCGTTCGAAAATGGTGTGAAAAAATTCGTGACGTATACAGGCGGTGACGGTACGATCATTACCGCGTTCCAGGTTGTGTTCGAGGAGCAAGCCGATGATTGCCTCGCGGACGCAGAGATGGTTATCAAGTCATTGCGGTCTGTTCCCGCGTCGTTAGCCACACCCGAACCATGATGTAAAATAAGCAGGGCGGGTTTGTAACCCGCCGAATTTTATCTGTCAGGTCGAAGACCTGACCTACGAAAAATATTCGTGACTCATCCCATCAAAAACCTCTTCGTTGCCATCCTTCTCTGCGGAATTGCCCTCGGTGTGCGAGGCGCTTCTGCAGAACATGATGCTGCTCCTGCACAGGCGGTTTCACCGTTCTTGTATCCTCCGTATCCGGGTTCGGCTTCGCAGGAATCGGTTTTCGATCATTCCACCCCCAATTACACCTACGATAATAAAGTGCTTACATATGCTGGTGATTTTGCAGACAGGAACTGCCCATTACCTGAACCGCCCGGCACGCGCCCGCCTCAAAGCGGAGTGTGCAACGCAGGTTACGGCGGATACTGGTCTTACAGTCTCGGCGATTGGGTGTATTACGACGGGCACGATGGCGTGGATTATGGCATCTCTTATCGTCCCATCCTTGCCGCGGCGGATGCAGATCAGGTTGTGTATGCCGGTTGGTGGGATCCGCAGAACCACAAGATCAATCTGGGCATCTACGTCCGTTTGCATCACTCCAACGGTTATCAAACATATTATGGTCACATGAGTTCGGTCGCGGTGCAGGCATGTTCTTCGCCCGGATGCACGTTCCTGCCGCATGGCGAAGTGCTCGGCATCAGTGGCACGACTGGAAATTCTTCCGGTCCGCATTTGCATTTGCTTGTACGCGACCCTTCCAACAGATCTGTTGATCCGTATGGCTGGCAGGGAAGTGGTTCAAGTCCGTGGGCGCCTCAGCAAAAAGAATCGTTATGGGTTGCGTATCCATCGCTTGCCTATTACGGCGCGCCGATCTACCCGTCAGGCAGGGAAATCCCCTATCCCTCGCGACCCACGAGTGGAATCGTCATTGATGATGGCTCGTTGGAATTCGACGAGACTCCCGATGGTTGTTGGGCGCAGATCAACACTGGCAGCGCTCAGAACGGGCGCATGAGTTACGTCCAACCGCGTGTAAATTCCGCGACATGTTCAGGTCAATGGATATTCCCGCGAGGGGTCAACGACGGCATCTATGCGGTCTATGTCCGCATCCCCGCCATCCGCGCCACGAGCGAAGGCGCGGTCTACACTATCCGTCACGCAGGGATAAGCGACCAGGTTGTAATCAATCAGGCTGTTTTCCCGAACATATATTACGTCAGCGATGGGTGGGTTTATGCTGGTCGGTACAATTTCACAGGCGCGGGAGGCGAATACATCGAACTCTCGAATCGGACTCAGGATGAATCATCCGAAGTTTCGAACCTGTCTCTTGGAGCGGATGCCGTCCGATTCGTTTTTCAAGGAGACCCAACACCGACTCCTTCCGGACCTGTAACTGTCACTCCTTCGACAACTCCCACCATCACCCCAACCCCAACGATCACATCGACCCCCACAATTTCTTCGACTCCGACAATCACTGGAACGCCGACGGTAACACGTACTCCCACAAACACTGGTACGTCAACCAACACCCCGACTGGAACGCGCACTCCCTCTGCCACAGCGACAGTAACCCCCACGCACACGCGCTGGCCCTCGCCCACGCCGCGCTATCAACTCATTGATGTGTACTTTGCTAGCCGATCTGCTTATGAAACGAATACGTTACCGATTGAACGCGCAGGCGTCCGTTGGTCAAGATCGAATGCTCTCCTCGAGACTGCGCTCAATGAATATTTCAAAGGTCCCGGCGCGACCGAGCGTTATTCCTATCGCTGGATCGGGATTTATAACGGCTTCACCGGATACAGCAAATTGGATGTGAATGACGGCGTCGCTCATCTATATCTGACAGGCGCTTGCATCTCCGAAGGTAAAGACTTCAATATCGCCGATCTGATTGGTTTCAATCTCAAACAATTTTCCGAGGTGGAGTTCGTGAAGATCTACGATGCGGATGGGCAGACCCGGACCACGGACGGACGAAGCGATTCGGAACCGACCTGTTTATCTGAAATTTATACTCCACCGCCAACCATCACTCCGACACCAACACATACGCGCCGTCCGACTGCCACGCCGATGTATCAGCTTATCAAGGTTTATTTTGCAAGCCGCACGCGTTATAACGCTGACGCACCTCCGATTGAACGGGCGGGTGTGCGCTGGTCGCGCTCGAACATGGTCTACGAGACCGCATTGAAGGAATTCTTCGAAGGTCCCGGCGCGACAGAGCGCTATTCGTACGGTTGGATCGGAATCTATAACGGATTCACCGGCTACAACAAATTGGAAATCAACAACAATATCGCGAATGTGTATCTGACAGGCGCGTGCATCTCCGAAGGAAAAGATTTCAACATCGCTGATCTTATTGGCTTGAACCTCAAGCAATTCCCAGAGATCCAGTTTGTGAAGATATTCGACGCAAATGGACAGACACAAACCCCCAGCGGAGAAAGCGACTCGGAACCATTCTGTTTATCGGAAGTCTTTACTCCTCCGCCAACGGCAACTGTTACGCCTTCGCCAACCAGGACCCCCACGCGTAC
>DATDAG010000488.1:0-3014 GCA_036525495.1 Anaerolineales bacterium | reverse complement strand
TATCCCACAAACCCAGCGCCATACCAGGTTGGTGCGGCAAACGAGTCACTTCTCCATCGCTGTTCAACAACAAAGGCGGTTCATGTCCCGCGCGTGCATAGTGGAACTCGCCAGTGCTTGCATCCAAAATCCCAAACAGGGCAGTTACAAATTGCGTGGATTTTCCAAATCTGGTGATGTGCCCGTTCACCATGCGCAAGACTTCGCCCGGCGAGATGATATAGTCTGCTTCAGCAATGATCAAGGCATGCGCCCGAGCCATAAAGATCGCAGAAGGGACTCCCTTGTCTGCCACATCACCAATCAATACGCCGTATCTGTTCTCGCCAAGGTCGAAGACATCGTAAAAATCGCCTCCCACCTGACGGGCGGGCAGGATTCTGCCTCCGAAATCATACCCATCTGTTGACGGTAAAACGTCCGGCAGAATGGATGTCTGAATGTCTGCCGCAACCTTGAGTTCTCGTTCCATGCGTTCCTTTTCGATCAACTGCTCCTGCGCGGCTTTGAGTTCATCGTAGGCCTTTTGAAGCTGGTGGTTTTTCTCCGTAAGGTCGCGGAAAGTGGCAACATTGGTATTATCCAACCGATAACTAAGAACGCTTACCATTACACTTGCAAGTTCAGGGTGGCGGTGGAGCAATTCGTTAAATTGCTTGCGGCTCATGCTTAGCAGAACGACTTCCTCGCTAAACGCCCTTACACTTGCCGTGCGAGGCGCGCCGGTAATGAGACTCATCTCGCCAATGTATTCCCCCTCGTGAATCATATTCAGCACCAATTCATCTTCCGTGCCAGGCGCTTTGAGAATTTCAAGATCGCCAGAGACTATGATGTACAGGTGTTCTCCCAGGTCGCCTTCACGAAACAGGATATCCCCGGATTTCAGCTTGATCACTTCCATCTCGGATGTCAGCCGGTCCAGTTCCGCATCCGGGAGAGTTGTAAAAAACGGGATTCGCGCCAAAAGATTTGTCATAGGTTTTTGATTTTCCAATTGAATTGCCTAATTTTACTCGATGAATGAGTATTTCAAACCGCCCTCATATCAAAGGCAATTGAACCTCCAGTGAATCCATCCGATCTCCTAAAATTCAACTACTTCCTTGCCTGCCAATTTATCCTGAATACGCTCCACCACCGTGTCCAAGTGCCTCTGCTGATGGACGTAATCCAGATCGTCAGTCCGTATGGTGAGAACCGGGCATTGGTCGAACGCGCCCAGCCACTCGTCATAGAAAGAATCGAGCAGGGATAAATATTCCGGCGAAATGCCCGTCTCAATGTTACGCGCGCGACGTCGGATCCGATCCATCAAAACATTTCCCGGCGCTTTGAGGTAGATTAAAAGGTTCGGGCGCGGCAGCCCCTGCACAACGATCTCGAACAATCGGCGATAGGCGAGGTAATCGCGCTCTGAAAGGTCGCCCATATGGTGAAGAGCGCGCGCAAAAATATGAAAATCTTCGAAAATGCTTCGATCCAGGATTGCTGAACGCGAGTCTCGTATCGCTTCTAGATATTGATCGGCACGATGCCCCAAAAAGAATACCTGCAAATGGAAGGACCATGTCCGCATATCGCCATAAAAATCTGCAAGATATGGATTATCAGTCACAGATTCGTACCCGGTCCACCACCCCAAACGCGAACCGATCCGCTCGGTCAAAGATGTTTTCCCCACACCGATATTACCTGCCACTACAACAAGATGCTTGGTCATGATAACCTCACGTTAAATGTGATACGCCTAGTATAGGCGTACCGGACAGATTTGTCGAGACTACATTGACAGACTACATTGACAGACTACATTGACAGACTACATCTGACAGACTACATCTGCGGTTGTGAGTATAATCTGGTGACAAGGAAATTGAATGGCGTCAAATCGCAAAATTATGTACACATCAGGCTGGAGGATGTACATCTTTGATCACTTTACGCGTGCTTTCGGACTTCTTAATTTGATCCGCTCTAGAATCATTTTGCCTTTCTTCTGCTTAGAATTGCCACGCGAAATACTGATCACCGGCAGACAAGACGCAGTTGCCGCAGCCCCCATTCTTCGATACTGACATCGGAAACAGGAGGAATCTCATGCGTTCACAGTGGATCAAATATGAAGGAACAAAGATCTTTTACCAGAATTTCTCGAAATTATTCTATAACTCTGCCGCAATCAAGGCGGAATTGGAGGAAGTACAGAAAGTCGTCAAGGCAGAGCCGTTGGCTTCGATCCTCGTGTTGTCGGATTTGCGCGATACGAACGTGGGCACCGACTTGATCCCGGTGATGAACGCCGCATCCGCCGCTACAAAGGACCACATCCGCAAGACGGCTGTATTGGGCATGACAGGTGTAAAGCGCAAACTCGCAGACCTGCTCACGTCACTAACCGGACAACCGTTGAAATATTTCGACGACATGGAATCAGCCAAAAAGTGGCTGGCAGAAGAGTAGAAGAAATTTTCCGTAAAAACGACTGAAATTCCATCTTTAAGCATCTTATAATGGGGGAAATGAATCCATCAAGAAGACCATTGCTCAACACAAATCTTCGCTGGTTCCTGGCAGGCATGATTTTGGCAAATATCGCCGGACAGATGCTCTACAGCATGCTGGCTTTATACATGCTTGACCTCGGCGCGCAAGTTACAGAAGTCGGTCTGGTCTATACAGTTGCATCCCTCGTACCCATGGTACTACAAATTTTCGGTGGGTGGTTATCAGATACCATTGGCCGACTGCGTGTAATTGCACTTGGCAGCGCGATTGCAGTTTTCGGGTATTTGATCATCGCTATTGCAACAAGTTGGAGATGGGTGTTACTCGGTCTAAGTATCGAATATATTTCATCAGCTGTTGTGGGACCGAGTTTTGGCGCGTATATATCTGAACAATCAGATGAGAATCAGCGCGGACGGGTCTTCGGAATGACATCCAGCATTTATATGACAGTAACCGTTATCGGTCCTGCGCTGGCTGGTTTTCTTGCAAATCGAATCGGCTTT
>DATDAG010000487.1:0-4578 GCA_036525495.1 Anaerolineales bacterium | reverse complement strand
CGAATTCGGCGTGCCGATCAACCCTGCTTTTGAGAACCAGCTCAAGGAAGTCACACTGAACGATCCGCTGCTGGGCGAGATGAGCGTTTATGATCTTATCTTCAAGCGCATCGAGCAGATGAAGGATCCGGCGGTGTTGTTCGATCCCTTCAGTGGTCCGATCAATGATCAAAGCGGAGCACCGAAGATTGCGGAAGGGCAGCGTCTCACGGTATTCGAGTTGAATACGATCGACTGGTTCGTGGAAGGTGTTATCGGAAGCGCCAGTCCATAGGGTTTGGAAATAACGTTTATTGGGTGGGAGGCAGTGATGCCCCCCACCTAATTTATATACGGTCAACACCTTTCCTTCCCGGGTTCATGGAGGGCGGGGAAGGATGAGTTTTTCACATGGAGGCAGGTATGAGTTCTCCTTTGCCCGACGCGACCTCAACGGTCGTTTTACGCGGGATTGTCAAACGATTTCCTGGTGTGCTTGCCAATGACGGCACCAATCTTGAAGTGCGTCAAGGTGAAATCCATGCCTTGCTCGGCGAAAATGGCGCGGGGAAAACGACCCTGATGAATGTTTTGTACGGCATTTATCACCCGGACGAAGGGGAGGTTTGGGTGAATGGACAGAGCGTGGTCATCAATTCGCCCCAGGATGCCATCCGGCTGGGCATTGGCATGATCCATCAGCAGTACCGGCTGGTGCAAAACCATAGCGTGACTGAGAACATTGTCCTTGGGTTGCGGGAAGCATTTTTCTTCCCTGAACAGGAGGCGCGCGGGCGCATTATTAGCCTGGCAGAAAAATACGGGATGAAAGTGGATCCCGATGCGCGCATCTGGCAGCTCTCGGCGGGGGAACAACAGCGCGTCGAAATCCTCAAGGCTCTCTATCGTGGTGTAAAGATACTGATCATGGATGAGCCGACCTCAATGCTCACACCAGGCGAAGCGATGGAACTCCTGCACATCCTGCGGCGGATGACCGCTGAGGGGCTTACGGTCATTTTCATTACCCACAAACTTGAGGAAGTGGTTGAAGTGAGCGACCGCGTGACAGTGATGCGAAAAGGCAGATCCATATCCACACTGGGGACTGCAAAAACGACTCAAAAAGAACTTGCCCAATTGATGGTTGGACGCGATGTGCTTTTTCACCTGGATAAAAAACCAGTCCAGGCGGGGGATGTGGTATTGAAGATCGAGGAGCTTCAGGTCTCGAGCGACAAGGGTTTGCCGGCGGTGGTCGATTTTGCAGTACAAGTCCGTGCCGGTGAGATTTTTGGCATTGCCGGTGTTTCCGGCAACGGTCAGCGTGAATTGGTTGAAGCCATTGCCGGCTTGCGTCCCGTCTCTGATGGGCGCATCCTCATCAAGGGGGAGGATGTTACCCAACTCCCGCCGCGTTCCCGTATCGAACGCGGGATCAGTTTTGTGCCGGGCGAACGCTGGATGGCACTCATCCCCAGTATGAGCATTGCTGATAACTTGATCCTGAAAAATTACACCCGATCTCCCATAGGGCGCGGCTTTTTTGTTGATCGTGAAGCTGTTGCCTCCCATGTGGATGGACTGATCGGGACATATGCCATCGCAACTCCCGACCGACATACACCCATCAAGAAACTTTCAGGTGGGAACATTCAACGAGCATTGCTGGCCCGGGAGATCTCAGAAAAACCCGCCCTGCTGATCGTTGCCCAACCCACAAGTGGATTGGACGTGGGGGCAACGGAGACGATCTGGCAGTTGCTTCTGGCTGAACGCGAACGCGGCACGGCAGTCCTGCTCATCTCGGATGATTTAAAGGAGACTCTCTCCTTGAGCGACCACGTGGCTGTTATTTTCGAAGGACAGCTCATGGGACAGTTTGCCGCCAGGGAGGCGGATCTCGACCAGATCAGCCTGATGATGGCTGGTGCGTTGCGCCTGCCCGGGATGGGCGAATCCAACGCAGGAGAACCCGCATGAACATTCCACGAATCCGATTTGAAAAACGGCTATCCTCTCCGCAATGGCTGACTTTGGCTTCGTTGATAGTGGCGCTGTTGCTCGCCATGCTGACCATTGCCATCATCTTCCAATTGCTTGGCGTTAACCCGCTCATCGCCTTCCAGCGTATTTTTCGCGGTGGTTTTGGCAGCGTTTATGGTTTGCAGGAGACAATGACCAAATCCATTCCTCTCATCCTCGCGGGTGTCGGGCTGACGCTGGCGTTCAAGGGGCGCATGTATAACATTGGTGCGGAAGGGCAGTTGTTGATCGGAGCCATTTTTGCGACCGGTGTATCGCGTGCCTTCCCCGAACTACCTGCCTACATTCTATTGCCAGCCATGTTTCTAGGAGGGTTTGTGGGGGGAGCCTTGTGGGCGGTTGTCCCTGCGATTCTGAAGACCCGCTTCCGCGTGGATGAAGTGTTGACCAGCCTGATGCTGGTATACGTTGCCAACGAGGCGGTTAAGTTCCTGGTCTATGGTCCCTGGCGCGGAACGGATACACGCGGATTCCCCATTACGGATGAATTTCCCGACGCGGCGCATATCCCGAACATTCTTGGTACGCGCATCCACTATCCGACCCTGATCATTGCGATCCTGTTGGCAGTGTTGATCTATCTTCTGCTGGTCCGCACCAAACTGGGATATGAAATTCGCGTGACTGGCGAAAACCCGGATGCGGCGCGTTATGCTGGCATGGATTACCAGAAGATCGCCCTGTTGGTAATGATAATCAGCGGAGGGCTGGCTGGACTGGCAGGCATGGGAGAGGTGGCCGGTATTCATTACCGCCTGCGCCCTCCCGAAGCGATTTCGCCGGGTTATGGTTTTACAGCGATCATCGTTGCCTGGCTGGCGCGACTCAACCCCCTCGCAGCCATCCTGACCGCGTTCCTGCTTGGCGGATTACTAGTTGGCGGCGACGCGATCCAGATCGCCTTGAATCTGCCGGCCGCCACTGTCCAGATCTTCAACGGAGTGATCCTGCTCTTCGTTATCTCTTCTGAACTGTTCAACCAGTATAGACTTCGCCTGGAGGTGTGATTATGTTGGAATTTATCCTGGCTGCCGTGCGCGCCGCCATACCCGCCGGCACACCCCTGCTCTATGGGACACTGGGCGAAGTATATGCCGAGCGCTCCGGTGTGCTCAACCTCGGCGTGGAGGGGATGATGATCATGGGCGCGGTATCCGGCTTCGCGGTCGCGCAAACGACCGGCAATGTCTGGTTGGGCATTCTGGCCGCTGCGGTGGTTGGCGGATTGATGGCACTCATCCATGCTTTTGCAAGCGTGACCCTGCGCGTCAATCAAGTGGTTTCAGGACTGGCGCTGACCATGCTGGGCTTGGGAATGAGCGGTATGATGGGGAAAAGGTTCGTAGGCCAGCCGCTCGCTGTCCGTTTGCAACCGATCAACATCCCCGGTTTAAGCGATCTGCCAGTCATCGGCCCGCTGCTTTTCCGTTTTGATATACTGGTATACCTAAGTGTCCTCCTTGTACCAGTATTGTGGTTTGTGCTCTACAAAACCCGCTTAGGGGTGACGCTGCGTTCGGTCGGCGAAAACCCTGCCGCTGCCGATGCCTTGGGTGTTAGTGTGACCATGGTTCGTTATTCAGCTGTTGCCTTTGGTGGCATGATGGCTGGCATTGGGGGTGCATACCTGTCGATTTCCTATGCCCCCGCCTGGATCGAAGGCATGACCGCTGGCGCAGGATGGATTGTAGTTGCCCTGACCATCTTTGCCATTTGGGATCCGCGCCGTGCCCTGCTTGGTGCATATTTGTTCGGTGGTGTACGTGTCCTGCAATTCCGTCTTCAACCTCTGGGTATTTCGCCCAACCTCCTCAACATGCTTCCCTTTTTGCTCACGATCCTGGTGTTGTGGTTAAGTTCGGGAGAAGCAGCCAAGCGGCGCATCGGATCGCCAGCCGCCTTGATGACAGCCTTCTCGCGCGAAGAAAGATAGTATAGTGATGACACCCGCTATCCTGGTTGATTCATAAATCAGAAACGTATGAGAAGAATAAGGAATTTCATCTTGCCGGTCAGAGGAATATGGATAAGTATCATACGATATAAATTACAAAGTGTCTGACAACTTTTAACGGGGTTCGGTATACTGTATGAAACAGGAGTGCCAATGCTTTCCATTAGAAGAATAATTCAAAGCGAATGGACGTCTCGCCTCTTTGATTCACTCCTGCCTGTCTTCGCCACACTCGCCGCTCTCTTGATTGGAGCGGTGATGTTGTTAATTCTGAGGGTAAACCCGATTGAAGCCTATGCGGCTTTATGGGATGGCGCGTTTGGAAGTTCCAACGCCTTTGCCGAGACCCTGGTCAAAGCCACGCCCCTGCTCCTGGTTGCGCTGGGGATCTGCATCTCCTTCCGCGGAAACGTCATCAATATCGGCGGCGAGGGACAGATGATCGTGGGCGCAGTCCTGGCCACCTGGGTGGGAATTACATTCACCGACCTGCCCGGCTGGCTCATCATCCCGATGGCATTGTTGGCTGGTTTTGTGGGGGGCGCGATCTGGGGCGGCATCCCCGGCTTTCTCAAGGCATACTTCAGCGTCAATGAAAT
>DATDAG010000486.1:0-7656 GCA_036525495.1 Anaerolineales bacterium | reverse complement strand
GACCCTGGCAATGATGGTCACCGGGGTTGTATTGAGCCGCATGGCCCAACTGTCAGCCATGAGTTCCGAGATACCCACACAGACGAAAGAGAAAAGCATCGAAATGCGCATCTTTCGGTTCAAGCCCGATCTTCTTCATTTGTGAACCAATTTCCTGCTCGGGAGATACATTCATACGAACTGCAAGTTTGTAATAAGGCTGCCAGCGTGGGAAATACCCAGCTTCGCTTGTTTGTGCGGTTTCGCCTGTATCTACAACAATTACACCTTCTGTGTGTTCGATCACCCAGGCATAGATCGGAAGCCATTCCGTCCATACCTTACCCCAAAGCACTTTCCCGAGTCCGCCTTTTCCTTCCTGACGGCGCTGTGATTTTTTGATTTTTACTGTTCCAGTTTGTATCGTGTGAATTTTAGTCATATTGTTTATCCTATACTAATTCTGTATTTGTAATATTTTTGATTCGTTTGAGCATGAATCCAAACGCTATACCGAGTAAAAGGATGCCTGCAATGTAAGGTAATTCCCAATCAATGTTGATTAATGATGGGAAGATATTATCATACACATCATCGAAAGAGTTTAATGCAGCGTGTAACAGCATCACAACTGGCAAGCTTTTCGTGTGGTTGTAAAACCAGGTGAAGATCATGCTGAATGCGAAGACGGCCAGCCACGTGACTACAATACTCAAAGCGTCACGCCCAACCCAGGCAGGGAGGTGCCAGAGTCCCCACCAGAAGCCGATGATGAGACTCGCTTTCAATGGCGAGTAACGTGTTTGCAGACGCGTCAATGCAAAGCCGCGCAGACCGATCTCTTCGCCGAGTCCGCCGCGGAAGAGGAAGTAGGCAAAGATGCCAGATTGGGCAGCGAAGGTCAGCATCCAGAGTGTGGAGGAGTTGAAGCGGGGAGATAAAGGTCCCTTGGACGAGATCCAAGCTGAGGCGAGGTAAAGACGCGCAGGTCCAAGATAGGCGAGTGCGTACCATATCCATTTGACGCGGAAGTTGAACAGTCGAGTCCACATCTCTTTGGATTGTCCCGTTACGAAGAACAGGATCACGCCTGAGATGGTGAAGGCGAACTTGGGCAGGTAGATCAGTACGGTGGAGACGATGGGGGAGTATGTGGCGCGGATGGCTTCATCGTCCACGCCGGCGGTGAAGCCTATGGACCAGGCAATTCCGAATGCGATCAACCAGAAGGTTGTAATGTGCCAGTCTATTTTTTGTTTCATAATCTCCTCTACTTTTTGGATTCCCAACCAAGCAGGTACGCCCGAATGGATTCTTCGAATGCGGCGGACAGGTCGCCGCCTCTGCGGAACTGCCCATTCAATTCCAGCATGATAAAGCCGTGTGCGAGAGCCAGCAGTCCGCGCAAAGCAGGCAGGGAGTTCTCCTCGCCGCTGATCTGGATGATGATCTTCTGAATAATGACTGCGCGTTCAAGCAGCATATTCGGGTCTGCGCGAAGTTCAGGGTCTTGAGCCGCATACGCAAGCAAATATGAATTTGGATTGGCATGGGCAAAAGTGCGCTGGGCTTGCGAGAGCGCCATCAGTTGCTCCGTTGGGTTCTCGCCTGAATTTGACAGGGCTTTATCGTATGCGCGGAACAGACTCAGATAAGTGTGTTCTATGACCGCCTGAAGAAGGGCGCTCTTGCTTTCAATGTGACGATAAAGCGAAGGCGCTTTTATACCCAATTCAGCTGCGACATTTCCCAATGAGAGATGCTCGACGCCGTCACGTTCTATGAGTATGCGCGCGGTTTCGATAATGGTTTCGCGGTCGGTTTGTACTGGATAGGGTGACATGTTTTACTTGTTGTGTTTAGATGCGCGAAAAATGTGTTTCTTTGAATGAGCTTGGATATTTGAAACCATAACCGAAGAGATGGTCCATGCCGATGTGAGCGAACCAGATCAACGATGCCTGTATACCGATGTCGTTGGCGTTCATTACACTGTAGAATGCGAACGCCAATGGGAAAATGATCGTATGCACGAGGTTATAGGCGATCTGCCCAACGCGCTTGTTGATCGCGTAGGGGATGATCGCGAGATCGGGCGCAAATAGAAAAAGTGCAAAGGTGCCCCAACCAAAATTCTGATTTGCATATAAGACAAGTGAAACGGTGAGAACGGCTAATCCCTCCAAATGCAAGAGAAGACGTGGCATTGAGATGCTTTTTGTGGATTGCAGGGTGGTGGTTGTAGTTGACATATATATACCCCTAAAGACTAATTGTTTTAGTTTTCAAGGCTAATAATATTAGTCTTTAAGGGGTTTGTCAAGGGTTATTTTGAATTTGCTTCTTAATTTGCCCTGTGCACTATATTACATGCTTTCATTTTCCCCATCATATAAAGACGCCAGACCTTCGCGCAATGCATATATTGCAGCTTGCGTGCGGCTGGCGAGATGAAGTTTGTCGAGCACGCGTGACACGTGTGTGTATACCGTCGCCACGCTTACCACTAGGGTCTCTGCGATCTCCTGATTACTCAAGCCGCGTGCGATGAGTTTCAACACTTCCACTTCACGGTCCGTGAGCGGATCGGGTGATACGGGCGCATCGTCGGGTGAATGTGAAATTTCCTTGAGCAACTTCTGCGCGATGCTTGAGTGCAGCGTCGGTTCGCCTTTGTGAACCTGTCGTATCGCGCTGATCAATTCTTCTGGGCTGGTGTCTTTGATCAGATACCCAAGTGCGCCTGCTTTGATGGCAGGGAAAACTTTATCGTCGGTGGCGAAACTTGTCAGCACCAAAATTTGTGTTGAGGTGTTTCCCGCCTTGATTTGGCGAATCGCTTCGATGCCGTCCATGACGGGCATGACCAGGTCCATCAGCACAATGTCGGGTTTGAGTTCCTCCACTCCTGCCACAGCTTCTTTTCCATTGGATGCTTCGCCGACAACCTCAATGCCCTTTTCCGTGCTTAGCAGTTGCCTGATTCCCCTGCGCACGATCTGATGATCTTCGGCGATATATACTCGTATCACTTCACTCATTTTTTACCTCTACTCTTATCGTCGTTCCACTCGCGCCGCTTGTTATTTGCAACACGCCGCCAAATTGTTCCGCGCGTTCCTGCATGCTGCTGAGTCCCATTCCGCTTTGTGCTTCAGCCGAATCAACATCAAATCCGATACCGTTATCTTGAACCTCCAAAATAACCTTGTTTGCTTCCTGTATCAGTGAGACGTTGATCCTGTTCGCATGTGCATGTTTCAGGATGTTGTTCAAGGCTTCGTTGGATATACCATAAAGACCCGCTTCAACCTTCGCTGGAAGTTGATTCATCTCCTGAAGTTTGATCTGTGCCTTGAGCCCGCTCCTGCTCTCAACAGACTCAAGCCTTGCGCGTAACGCGGAAACCAGCCCTTCCTGTTCAAGGATTGGTGGACGCAGTTCGAAGATCAATAAACGTGTCTCTTGCAGGGACTGTTGCGCGCTGTCTCGGATCTCACGCAGTTGTTCAGTGGTTTTGTCTGTTCGCCCTGCGTTCAGTTCTCGAGCGGCAGCTTCAGCCTGGAGGGTGAGTCCGTACAATGTCTGCGCGACCGAGTCATGCAGTTCGCGGGCCAGGCGGTTGCGTTCTTTGGCGGTTGCCAACTCCTCTGCCTGACCAGCGTATTCCTGTAACTGGCGATGCGCTCCTTGCAACTCATCTAAAAGCCGGTCGCTTTGAATCCGCGCTTCGTTGGCACGCAGCATCAAGTTCGAGAAAGAAGCAACGAGGAATAGTCCGGCCAGATAAAGGAAAGAGAACGACAGTCCCTCCAATCCTCCAAACTGGATGAACTGACCTACGATTGTTCCAATTCCAAAGAAAATGACCCAGCCAGAGGCGGTCCGACGGGGGAAGGCAAACATAGCCTGTCCAGCGAGCGGCATAAAGAGTAGTGCAAAAAAATCCAGTTCGTAAAAGAGCAACATAGCACCGAAGGTAAGCGCGGTTTGAATACCAAAATAGATGTGTGCTATGAGGGAAGAACCTTTTGAAATAAATGGGAAAAGCCCCAGCAAAATACCATAGACGGCAAGGATTGTGCTGAGAAGCCAAAGGTATGGGTGGGAGTGCTCTATGAATATGATGATCCAGCGAATTGAGACAGCGATCCATATTGCGAAACTCACAATAATAAATGTCGAAGGATAGGTGTTGGAACGGGAGTTTTTCATCAAGGTCATTATATTGGAATGACGCTGCCCAATCAATACAGAAAATTATTGATATTTAATTCCCTGTTTTTACCGATGACATTTTGGGTTGTGAGAGGCATACTGTTGCCAACAAACGAAATGGAGGTCGTAATGAAATATTTTAGAACATTTTTGGTTGCACTGATGCTGGCAGTAGTTTGTATTGTGCCGTTTCAACCGGTAGGCGCTCAAAATGATTTGTCCACTTCGGTAGTGGGTGCTCCACTTACACCGGAAGATGTCCAAACGTTTTTGGACGAATTTATGTCCGAAAACATGGAATCTTACGGTGTGCCTGGGCTGGCGTTTGTCATGGTCAAAGATGGCGAATTGTTTTTCAGTAAAGGGTATGGGTATGCCGATCTTGAAAATCAGGTTTTGTTTGATCCTGAGCAGACCATAATACGTGCCGGGTCCATGGTAAAGACCGTGACCGCTTTGGCAGTGATGCAGCTTGTTGAGCAGGGAATGATCGACCTGGATACAGATGTGAATCAATATCTTACGCAGTTGCAGGTTCCGAGTACATATGATGAACCGGTGACTGCTCGTCAATTGCTGCATTACACAGCCGGATTCGATGCACGTTTCATTGGCATCCGGGTTGAGAATGCAGATGAGATCATGCCCTTGGGTGATTATCTTGCGGAGCATATGACTGATCGGGTTCGCCCGCCAGGAGAATTCCGTGCCTACAATGATATAGAAATCGCATTGGCTGGCCTGCTGGTGGAAGATGTTTCCGGTATGCCCTATGATCAATATGTCGAGGAACATATCTTTAAGCCTTTGGGCATGGATAGTACCTGGATTTTCCTTCCACAGGAAGAAGAACAACGTGCGGCATTGGGATATCGTTCTGACGGGCAGCCCTATCCACTCAATTACTACCATCTCAATGATGCAGCTAGTGCGGGATTCAATACAACCGCATCAGATCTTGCTCGATATATGATCATGCATCTTGAAAATGGAAAGTATGGTGATGTGCAGTTACTCGGAGAGGAATATGCAGAAGAATTACATACAACACGTTTCCGTCACCACCCAAACCTGCCCGGCATTGCCTATGCATTCGATGAAATCTTCTGGGGGGATCTGCGGAGACTGGCCAAGGGCGGCGGTGCGCCGGGTTTCCAGAATCGGATGTTCCTTATACCTGATGAAAATGTCGGCGTTTACTTTGTCTATAACCGTGACTCAAACGTCAGGCTCGCTCCCAAATTGGAAGATGAATTTCTGACCCGCTTTTTCCCGAAAACGGTTCAGCCTTTGCAGGATGAATTCCCTCTTGCTGACCCTCATGAATTGGATCGCTATAGCGGTTACTATGTGGAATTGAATGACTATTCAGCAAACAGCCTGGAAAAGGTTAAGTCCCTTATGGAACAGGAACATGTCACAGTAAGTGAGCATGGATTGTATGACGGTAACCTGGTGCTAGTGGGTGAGAACCTGTTTCAGTGGAGGAGCACCGGTAACTATGTTGCTTTTCGTGAAGATGACCAGGGAACCATCACTCATATGTTTTACGCGCGGACAGCAGCGATGCGCGTGCCCTGGCATGAAACCTTCCCTGTGCAAATGAGTCTACTTGTTTTTTCTTTGATCACATTCCTGAGTGCGATGATCGGTTGGCTTGTTACAGGGTTGAAGAGCCGAGGAAAACTGTACATAGTTTCCGGGTCATTAAGCTTGGTATATATTGCCTTCCTGATTGGACTTGGGTTACTGCTTGGACCTGTCTTCACAGGCGCTGATCCTCCCTGGGTGTTCTCGTTCTCTCCACCAGTGGAATTGCTCCTATTGCTGGTACTGCCGCTTGTTGGGGTTGCGCTGACGCTCGGGCTCATCTGGCAGACCTTCAAGTTGTGGGCAAAGCATCAGGGCGATCGGTTTGTAAGAATTCATAATCTATTGACCTTGGTTGCGAGTCTTGTGTTCATCTTCTTCTTACATACTTGGAATCTGTTGGGGTATCAGTTGTAGGATAAAAAATTAGCGGGCAGTGAAAACTGCCCGCTAATTTTTTTTTGTGTGTACAAGTGTTCTCAAAATAAATTTAGACCCTGAGAGAGCCGCGAAATCCCCTGGCAGCGTAATAGGATTCAGCGCCATTGTGATATACAAAGACGTTGCCATAGCGGAAGTCAGCAAAGATGGCGCCGCCAAGTTCTCTAATATCGGCAGGTGTTGTTATCCAACTCGATGTTTTTGTGTCGAATTGTCCAAATTTCTGCAGTTCTCGATATTGTTCTTCTGTTAAAAGTTCGATACCCATGCTGGCTGCCATATTTACAGCGCTATCTTTTGGTTTATGCTCTTTCCTTGCATTCAATGCTTCGTGGTCATAACAAAGACTTCTGCGGCCTTTGGGACTTTCCTCAGAACAATCATAAAAAATGTATTCACCCGTCTTTTTGTCATGACTGACGACATCCGGTTCGCCGCCCGTTCTTTCCATTTCATGGAGTGACCGAAGTTTTGCTGGTTTCGCTTCCAGTTTTTCCTGTATTTTCTTCCAGTCAAGACCTTTGTGGCGGTTCATGTTTTCTTCAAAGCGGGTTTTCAAAACGCCGAGCAGTTCGTCACGTTGTTTTGCATTCATGTTTTTTCTCTTCGCCTTTCCACGCGTAACAATGTATAACAGCATTATACGTCTTCAGAAAACAGCCTGCAATAAAAACTCCCGCTGACCTATCGAGTCTGGCGGGAGCACGATTTCTACATGGACGCAATTACTTATTCGCTTTACGCTGCACAAGTATCCCCAACGGCAACCCGATGAGCAGGAGGTGTTCCAGAATCATTTCGATGAGCAGCCACATTGCCGGGGGCGGCAGAGCAGGCGCAGCGCTGAGGGGCAGGACAATAAAGTTCATCACGACGAAAACGCCAAATCCATACAGGAGCGAGCCCACAATGGCATTATTCCGCAGGAGGGAAATTCGATCAGCGCTGAAGACGAAGATGCCAGCGATGATAATGGTCATGACGAGTTCAAATATCAGCCCAAGTAGGGCGGTGGTGAATCCGCCTGCATACGCGGCCTCACCCATGATGCCACTGGCTATATATTGCAATATACTCGTCAATGGGGTCCCGCCAATTAAACTGAAAACGATCCCAAGTTGAATTATGATATGAAGCAAACCGATGATTAGTCCGCCGATCACACTCAAACGGAGAAGGGAATTGCGGCTGTTGGGGGACGTGCTGGTGGTGGTAGACATAATGATTGTTCCTTTTTATTGACTCGATAGTTGTATTTTAGCGTTTTCTGGATAAAAGTGATATCCTGAGCGAAATCTGCTCACTGGAAAAGACAATGCAACTTCCAATCATCACACCTGCGCCACTTGTAAAAGCCCATGCGGCAGCCTTCCGAGATCTATTTGAGAACCGCTGTCAGTTTCGGCACTTTGAGAATTACCTGACCGG
>DATDAG010000485.1:0-2466 GCA_036525495.1 Anaerolineales bacterium | reverse complement strand
TGCCAACCCGATGACTGCATAAACAATCGCCTGCAATCCCAGCCAATTGAATTGGGAAATGCCAAAGGCTGTGAACAACAGGCCGATGGTCCCATAAAAGACCGTGTTACGGAGATAGTCTGACCTCGTCCGTTTCGATTTCAGGATGTTGAGCCTGGTCATTTCCTCCAACGCGCGGACTTGTCCTTCGTGCCGATCCTTGCAGGCAAGCACGTCTTCTACGAGAGCCTCGCAATCGGTGCAAAGCCCGCGTTGGCAGTGTTTGCAGAGTCCAACAGCGGGTTTATCGGGGTGATGGAAACAGACCAAGCTATTCTCCGATCATTTGCAGGACAAGTTCTCTTCTTCTAGGTTTGTTGTCGAAATCCACATAAATGACTTGTTGCCACGTGCCCAATGTTAGTTGACCTTCTACAAAGGGAATGGTCAATGAAGGACCGAGCAGGGAAGCACGGACATGACTGTGTCCGTTGCCGTCATGCCAGCGGGCATTGTGGGCATACTCACGGTTCTGTGGGACGATCTCATCGAAGAGTCGTTTCAAGTCGCTTACTGCGCCGCTCTCGTATTCGATCGTTGTCAAGGCGCTTGTAGAAGACGGACAAAAGACCGTCACGGTTCCAGCTTTCAGTTCGCTTTTGGAAACGACAGCGATAATTGAGTCGGTAATATCGTGAATATCTGCATTTCCATGTGTTCTCAGTGAAATGGAGCCTGTTTTTACAGTCATGGCTATTTCACTTTCTCTAATGGATGTCGCAATACGGTCTTCAATTTTTCAGGGGCGGCTTTGCGCGGGTCACCAAGATAGATCTCGTGATGTTTGCCATTCGGGCCAACGCGGTCGCGATAACCATTCTCAAGTGCGAAGGCACGCATCCGCTCGATGGTGACGGGCTCGTTCGCGTAAGGTCCAATGTGCATAACTTGCACACACAATCCCTCTTCGAAATGATCTAGCCTCAATTTGGTAAGTATTTCACTATCCCCTTTCTTCTTGCGGACCTGTTCCACGCCTTCGAAGAACACATCCTTCGTGATGAAGTCAGGTTGCAAGATCATCAGTGTGTAAAACCAGTTGTCCTTGACTGTGATGTCAAAGAAGCCATCCTCCACCCACCATAATCCCTCCAGTGCCATCACGGGATAATCAATGGGATTTGTTTTGCGTTTCTTCAACATGAACTTGAGCGTGTATGAAAGGCTGTACAAAGCCTGTGTTGCCTCTTGGAACCCCGGCGAGGTGCCAGGCTCCTTCCCCTTTTCGATTGCCCCGTCAATCATTGCGAACTGCAACTTCGGCACTTTCAGAATTTCAACCTTCTTAGCGGAAGGCATATATAAATATTTCAACTCCTTCTTCAGGTCGCGAATTTTCATTTTACCTTTCCTTTGTGAATTACATCTTTTCCATATTTTTCCTGCAAGATGTCCATAGCCTCTTGCAACTTGCGCGACTTTTCGTTGTCCATATCCCATAGCCCCAATTGACGGATCGGTTGCCCAAGCCCGCTCACGCCGACGCCGATCAACCTCACTGCTTGGTTAGGTTTCCGCACAGACTTAATCAACTCCAGCGCGGCATTGGCAATTTCATCCTCCTGGTCGGTGCGATGACCGAGGGTTATCTGCCGCGTCAGTGTGGTGAAATCGGGCCAGCGGATCTTCATCTTGATTGTCGAGCCTGCCAATTCCTGTTTCCTCAATTGCGAAGCCACACGCGATGCCTGCTCACGGATCGTCTTCTGTAAAACTTTATCCTCGCGCACATCCACCGAGAAGGTCACCTCCTGGCTGATGGACTTCGTCTCGCGCTCGGTTACGACAGGGCGGTTGTCGATTCCCTTTGCGTGACGTGAAAGGTCGCGCCCGTTCTCGCCGAACAATCGTATCAATTCAGATTCAGGCCACTTCGCAATATCGCCGATCGTGTGGATGCCTAACTCTGACAATCGTTTGGATGTCTTCGGACCGACTCCCCATAACATGTCCGCGGGCAGGGGGGATAGAAATGCCGCTTCCTCTCCATACGGGACAACAGTCATCGCATTCGGAGGTTTTATCTCGCCCTGAGTCTTTATCCGCTTCAGTGCGAGCGCCTTGCCGACCTCGGTCCCGATCTTTGCCACGAGTTTGTTGGACGCGATCCCGATCGAGCTGGGTAAATGCAATTCGTCGCGGATACGAGTTTGAAGTCCGCGCGCGAGGCGTTCGGAGTCATCTTTCAGATCAGAGATATCGAGAAAGGCTTCGTCTATCGAGATCTGCTCCACCAAACCCGTCATGTCATGGAGACGTTCCATTACCTGCTTCGAGACTTCACCATAGCGGCGATGATGCCCCGGAATGATGATCAGGGTCGGGCAAAGACGAAGCGCACGGCTCATTGGCATGGCGCTGCGTACTCCCACCTTGCGCGCGGCATACGAGCAGGATGCCACCACGCCGCGTTCGTCGGGCTTGCCA
>DATDAG010000484.1:0-3107 GCA_036525495.1 Anaerolineales bacterium | reverse complement strand
CCATCGGAACCCAGTCCCTGACAGTAATGAAATATATCAGTGGTTGTGTCTGTCTTTACCGCGGCTGAAATGGTGTTGGAAAACCAGTTGAATTGAACCAGATAACCATTGTCCATGTGGGTCCAGACCATGTCATCATCTGCCAGTACAAGTTCATCCGGGTGGTTACCTGCCAGCGTTGGGCTGGAAAGTGGGTGCTCGTTGGTGTTGAAAGATGCCATTATTAAACTATCCATCGAGACGATGGATAATGGCGTTGCTGGTTTTTCCGGCGCGGACGTTGGTGTCCCTGAGCCGCAGGCGGTGATGATCAGCGCCAGAATAACGATAAAGAATGTTTTGAAATTGGTCTTCATTTTTGGTTCTCCTTGATGGTTTCATATTTGTTCATGCTCAAAGATTAACATTCTTCATCCGAAAAAACCTGACATTTCCCGCCAAACGGAAATTTCATCTGCCAAACTCTTGAATTTGTATCTCCACAGTTATAGAATTATCCAAACGGATACTGCGTAAAATGCCCAATCATCCCTTCTCTCCCGGCTCTTTCAAAACCTTTGGTGATCTGCTGAAATACCTACGGCGTCGTGAACGTCTCACGCAACTTGAGCTTTCGATCACGGTTGGCTATAGCGAGGCGCAGATCGGTCGTCTTGAAAATAACCAGCGACTACCCGATCTCACCGCACTAAAAGCGTTGTTTATTCCCGCTTTGCATATTGAAGATGAACCGGAACTCGTTGCCCGATTTTTGGAGTTGGCACAGTCCGCGCGGCAGGAGGATGCACCAGCTGAGGGTCTTCCGCCTTACCGGGGATTATTGTTCTTCGATGAATCGAACGCTGAATTATTTTTTGGACGCGAAAAACTTACGGCTCATATCATGGACCGTGTAACTGATCTCGTTATCGATTCACATTCCCGCCTGCTGACAGTGGTCGGTGCATCGGGCAGCGGAAAGTCGTCGTTGATCCGCGCGGGGTTGGCTGTTGCGCTCAAACAAAAAGGTTGGGATGTGATCATCTTTACGCCGGGGGATAGTCCGCTGCGAGCGTTGGAAATGCTCCTTGAGGAGAATCAGGCTGATGGCAGGTCTGAGCCGCTGCTCATTTTGGTGGATCAATTCGAAGAGATATTCACGTTATGTCGTGATGAATCCGAACGGGTAGAGTTTATCCAGAGACTTCTTGAGCTTGCGTCTGAACCATCCAAAAGAATCAGTGTGGTCATTGCGCTGCGCGCGGATTTTTATTCGCATTGCGCGCAATACCCGTCGCTGCGTTTGGCGGTGGCTGCGGAACAGGAATATATCGGGCAGATGACTGTGGATGAACTGAGGCGGGCGGTCGAGGAGCCCGCGAAGCAGAACGGTTGGGAGTTTGAGCATAGTTTGGTGGATGTGTTGCTGAATGACATCGGCGCGCAAGGGACGAGCCAGCCCGAGCCTGGTGCGCTGCCACTTCTTTCACATGCGCTGCTTGCCACATGGGAGCGGCGACGCGGACGGACAATGACTCTAGATGGGTATCGAGCATCGGGCGGTGTGCGCGGTGCAATTGCAGAAACTGCTGAGAGTTTATTTACCGATCAACTTAATCAAAGCCAACAGGACATGGCACGCGATGTGTTCCTGCGACTCACCGAATTGGGCGAAGGCACGGAAGATACGCGTCGACGTGCGGCATTGAATGAATTGGTGCGTCAAACCGATGAAGCGGCTCAACTAAGAGCGGTGCTGGATATGTTGGCAGGCGCGCGATTGATCACGTTGAACGAGGATAGCGCTGAGGTTGCGCACGAAGCGTTGATCCGCGAGTGGCAGAGACTGCACGAATGGCTAACACAGGACCGCGATGGGTTGCTGTTACATCGTCATCTTACTGAGTCTGCGCGTGGATGGGAAATGCGCGGACATGATTCGTCTGAGTTGTATCGTGGTGCACGATTGGCGCAGGCGCGGGAATGGGCATCCGTCAATGAAGGAAGATTGAATCCATCAGAGCAATCCTTTCTTGCCGCCTCCATTGAGCAGGAGGAACATGATGCACAAGAACGCGAAGCGCAGCGTCAGCGTGAATTGGACGCCGCTTATCAACTGGCAGCGACGCAAAGCCAGGCAGCAAAACAATTGAGCAGACGTGCAGCATTTCTCACAGGCGCTTTTATCCTGTCTGTTTTGCTGATTGGTGTTTCTGGCTATTTTTGGATTCAAGCGAAGAACAATGGACTGAAAGCACAATCGAGGGAATTGGCGGCGGCAGCGATCATCAATTTGGATAGTGATCCTGAAAGAAGCATCCTATTGGCTTTGGAGGCTGTCTCTGCTGCGGATACGCTTGAAGCCGAGAATGCTCTGCATCGTTCTGTGTTGGCTTCACGTGTTCGAAAAGTATTACAAGATGATGCCGAAGTTTGGAGTGTTGCTTACAGCCCAAATGGAAAACGAATTGCTACAACTAATTGGAATAATGCCGCGAAAGTTTGGGATGCTGAGTCTGGTCAATTGCTGATGACGCTTATAGGTCATACTGAATCTGTGAACGGGGTCGCATTCAGCCCGGATGGAAAACTGCTCGCAACCGCCAGTGACGATGGAACTGCGAAGATTTGGGATGCAAATGCAGGCAAAGAAATACTTACGCTTTCTGGTCACAATGGCCCAGTACATGATATTTCGTTTAGCCCGGATGGAAAACATCTGTCGTCTGCCAGCGATGACGGAACAGCAAAAGTTTGGAACGTAAAGACCGGTGAGGAAGAACTTATCTTTTCGGGTCACGGCGATACAGTTTTCGATGTTGCCTTCAGCCCAGATGGAGAACTTGTTGCCACAAGCGGGCTGGATGAATATGTCCGCCTATGGGATGCAAGTACGGAAAATGAAATACTGGCTCTTCCCTTTGAAGGTGGAGATCAATTGCGCGGGCTTGCCTTCAGCCCGGATGGAGGGCGCATCGCTGTGACGAGTACGCAATCTCCCTACGGCAGAGTATGGGACTCATCCACAGGTGAAGTTTTGATGAACGGTTTTCCCGGTCATCGTGATGCGCTGGTTGACATTGCGTTCAGCCCAGATGAGAAATACATTGCTACTGCCAGTTCGGATA
>DATDAG010000483.1:0-4465 GCA_036525495.1 Anaerolineales bacterium | reverse complement strand
CGCCCGAAGGAAAACCTGGGCATTACACCGCGACACTCACCTTCCCCAAAGAGGGGAACTGGGAGTGGTCCATCCAGGCGTTCTCAATGGATCAAAAGATGCCAACGTTGAGCGTTGCCGCGGCGAGTGTTATCGAATCTAAGGGTCAGTCGGTAGTGAAGGGAGAAGCAGTTAATGAATCCACTTCGCTGTTGCTAATCGTCCGTGTACTGGTATTTGGGATTGGGCTCCTCGGTTTGGTCATTGCATTTCAACGCAGGAGTCGCCTGGTTGGAGGTTTGGCGGGAGTCTGCCTGTTGGTTGGATTTGTCATGGTCGTGACCGCGCCAGCTGTCCCCAGGGTGGAAGCGCAAGCCGGGTTATCCTCCGAAGAGTCCAGTGCATCGTCCATCCCGCAGGTTGAGATCGGCCGTCAGTTGTTCATCGCAAAAGGTTGCATTACCTGTCACATTAACGAGAAAGCGACGAACGATGGGAGCATGACGCTTTTGATGGAAGCACCGAACCTCTCGAAATTTTCAGCCAACCCCGAGATGCTGCGGATGAGATTGGAAGATCCCGCTTCGGTGAAATCTGACACCTGGATGCCCGACCTGGACCTGTCATCCGCCGAGATCAAAGCGTTGATTGCGTTCGTCAATTCCAAATAAAGTTGCTCTTTATGCGAACGGACAGTTGTGAACATCGCTGTCCGTTTTTGTTTAACGATAAAATCGAAGAAATATAGTGGCGACCATTGTCGTCTATAGATTTGGTTGTGAGAGAAATGAAATTGGAAATAAAGAGGAGACTCAATGGAAATCAACCTGAACGAACTGGAAATTACACATAACCCTGCCGAGAATCGTTTTGAGACATGGATCGACGGTCTACTTTCCAAGCTGGATTATATGGAGGATGGCGATACCATCGTGATGATGCACGTCGGTGTGAACCCTGCTCATCGCAGTCAGGGTGTGGCTGGCAGGTTGACTCAGGTTGGGCTTGAGTACGCAAAAGGGAAATCCCTGCGCGTGATCCCCATGTGTTCGTATGTCGGCGCGTACATCCGCAGACATCCTGAATATATCGAATTGACGAAACAACACGCCAGCGAATGAGCGAAGTCACTTTTCGTCTGGCAACGCGCGATGACCTGCCGCCTATTGTGCGGATGCTGGCGGAGGATGATCTGGGGAGTCAGCGTGAGCGGTATGAAGACCCGCTGCCCGAATCTTATTTCAAGGCATTCGACCAAATTGATAATGACCCTAATCACGAGTTGATCGTGGCTGAACATGAGGGCGAGGTCATCGGCACACTTCAATTGATGTTCCTGCCTTCCATTAGTTTTCAAGGCGGTTTGCGCGCACAGGTCGAATCCGTCCGCGTGGATGGGAAGTATCGAGAGCGGGGGATTGGAAGCAAGATGATGAAGTGGGTGATCGAAAGCGCTCGAGGGCGGGGAGCGCATGTTGTCCAGTTGACGACTCACAGGTCCAGGGAGGATGCGCACCGCTTTTACGAGAGACTCGGGTTCGAAGGATCACATTTGGGGATGAAGTTGAGTCTGAAGTAAACGATTGGTAACGCGTCTGCAATATTAGAGGGCAGATATATTTTGATTTCCCATGGTTCCTTGAATACCATGCTCGGTGTTTGTGTTTTGGGGAGCATCCACCCATAGACTAATCCCTGTAGAAGAGCCTGTGTTGAATATCCTCTGATAAGGATACACTTCCTCTTGATTGAAAAAGGAGTTATAAACGCGTACCCATCCACTGTTTCCCATGCGGACAATGTCGGTTACTACCATCCAGTGACGGATGCTTGCGTTATATGCCAGCTCACCCTTCTTTGTAATTCCCACACCGATGATGGCTTTCTTGCCAGACATCAACATATTTTCCAGATACCCCGGTGTAGCGGGTGCAACGCTTGGCTCAGGTTGAAAAGTTTCAGACTTAACGTTGAACAAATCCAGCATCTCCTGCAAGTCGTAGATGACGGTGCCTCTGTCTCCATCGATGACTGTCTTGCCTCTTCTGCTGGAGTGATACCATCTCCGCACCACTGGGATGACGTCTACACCACAAACCGCGGCGACACAAAATTGACCACAGAGATTGAACTTAACTCTTTTGCGTCCCGTTCCCGCCCCTATCTGCACCTGTAGCCACTCTTCATCAGGCGAGATGGCAAGCCCCTTGATCACTTCACCCCTTCTCAATGAACCGATTTTCAGGTGATCCGCGTTGGGTCCCTCATGTATATCGAGGCTGGCCGTGTCCACCCGATATTCTTCATGTGCATCGGCAGGAGGTGGAAGTTCCTCTGTCAACTCGAGATAGCCTTTATGACTCCAGCCGGTTATGTTGTCCTCTGTGGTGAGGCGTACCCAGTTGCCTACGGTTTCATCACCAATGACAATGTTATTCTTGTATAGCATCCCGATGATGCTGTTGCTGGTTCCGGGTCCAGACCTAAGCCTGAGCGCGGTTGCTTTCACCCGAAATTTTCCCATGGGCGACGGTGGGATCCTGGTCATATATTGCAGGGATGCCCAACCCATGATCTCGAATGCCTTTTGTATATCAATGTATTGATACGCATTCCGTTTTTCAATTCGTGCCTCGGCGATCTCAGGGTCGGCGGGGAGACGCAGTTTGGATTGGGTCATATCGAAGAGAGCCGCTATTCCTGCCCGGTCATTGGATTCTACAAAGACCTCGGGAAGCACGAATTCCTCCAAAAGGTCTGCCTTATACCAGCCCTTGATCGTGCGATTCAGTTTGGTCAGTTCGACCTCATACCAAAGTTTATATTTCCACTCCTTTTCAGAATAACGGACACGCCCGGTCCAATGCAAAATGTCTGTTGGGCTTGCCCAGCCGAGTGCCATCGAGCGTTCTGTGGGCTCCTTGAAGATACGTTCCGGGCGAAAAGACCACATCTCCCTCCCGCCGCTGATCACGGTATACCAATCACCCAAAGTTGCCCTTTGAAGCATGTTATTGTCGACAATTTCTGCAAACCATTCCTTCCACGATTCGCGATGCGTTTCGAAAGCCTTGCGCATTCCGTCACCCAAAAGAAATGGCGCGTTCCCATCCTCGAACAGCCACGTTGGCTCGCCTTGTGTATGGAGCCAGGCTTCGAACTCTACTGCAAGCAGGTCTGGCGGCGCAGGATCGAGAGATGTGCCATCCCTCATATCGATCATTGGAAAGACTTCGACTTTTGGGATTTGCCGCGCAAGGGAAGATTTGGGGATGTATCCACCGACGGGAGGCAGTAACCGCTTCGATTCCACCTCGAACATTTCACCCGCCTCTCCCTGGACTTCAACCGGGTCATTCGGTCTCAAAACTTCTATCACTCTGGATTTTGGATCCGGGCTTGCGTAGACATACGTGGATGCGCGCGACCTGCCAGTAATATTCATAATTCTCTCCCGTTTGTTTGCCATTGATTGTGCAATTATAACGAATACAGGAACGAAGGTTGCAGGATTCGAAATTTCATCTCCCTGCGGGACACGCGACTGAAAACAAAACACGCCCTGACGGACGCGTTTCTTCTTTGTGGCGGGGAGGGCCGGATTCGAATATCATCCCCCCTGCGGGGACACGCAACTGAAAACAAAACACGCCCTGACGGACGTGTTTCTTCTTCGTGGCGGGGAGGGCGGGATTCGAACCCGCGACTGGTTTAACCCAGCACTCACTTAGCAGGCGAGCCCATTCAGCCACTCTGGCACCTCCCCAATTTGATTGACGGTTTACCAATCATAAATCAAAAACCGTAAATCGTAAATTATCTGGCGGAGGGAGTGGGATTCGAACCCACGTTGGTGTGACCCAAACATGTTTTCAAGACATGCGCCTTCAGCCGCTCGGCCATCCCTCCATAGATCCCGACGCTTGCAACCAACACATGACTATTTAGGTGAATCAGGCAGTTGCTTTTCGGGAGGCGGACGTCATTTTACCATAAACATCATCCATAATAAGAGCGGATGAAAGGCAGAAGAGTTGGGGTTGGCGGAGCAGGTTCAGGGTAAGTGTGCAGCGTTTGTTTTATCCTATTTGCTGTACCTGGGAGTTTCTCCCATGATCTCCCAGCCGCGCTCCGTTGCGAACGCCTTCAACTTTACATCAGGATAGACCGCCACTGGATGATCTGCGTGTTCCAGCAAAGGGACATCCAGAATTGTATCGCCATAAGCGACATCCACTCGCTCCACGCCAAGGCGGCTCAATACCTGCTCGATCTTCTTTTCATCAGCGACCAACTCGCCGGCTGATCGCAGACGCCCATTGACGATTTCAGTCGGGGTGCCAATTGCCTGCGCGCCGATGCGTCTTGCGAACGGCTCGATGAATGGTTCCACTGCACTGCTCGCGATGTAGATCTGTGCGCCGTCTTCAAGATGTTTTGTAAGACGTGCAACAACATCCTCGCGGCGGTTCTTCCACAGGTTATG
>DATDAG010000482.1:0-7171 GCA_036525495.1 Anaerolineales bacterium | reverse complement strand
CCGATCATCGCATCGTTGCGAACATCGACCTCGCTCCGACCTTTGTCGATTTTGCCGGATCGCCTGTTCCATCCACAATGGATGGCATCAGCCTGGTACCGTTACTAAGAGATGCGAATATCGATGGACGCGACAGCATCCTTATCGAGCATTGGCCCACCGAAGAGGGTCTTGGGTCGAGGATCCCAGAGTTTTACGTAGTGCGAACGTCCGACTGGAAATATGTCGAATATGTCACAGGCGAAAAGGAACTGTACGACCTGCAGAACGACCCCTATGAGTTGAATAACCTGGCAGGCGACGAGCAATATCAAGCGCTGATGGCGGAGTTAAAAGCAAAACTGGATGAGTTAAAAGCGCAATGATCGTATATCCCGAAGTAGAAAGGAGGTGACGGTCTCATCATTAATAAATAGCTTTTTGTACACCAAAATTCGATAACCCATTACCTAAATCTTTTTGGAGGAGCTTGAGATGAAAAAAATTCAATTGATACTCGCTGGTTTGCTGGCAGTCGCCTTGTTGCTTTCTGCCTGTGCGCCAGCCACGCCTGCACCGACTGAAGAACCCATGGTCGAACAACCGACCGCGGCGCCTGAACCGACTGCCGTTCCCCCCACGGAAGAAGCGATGCCAACCGGGCTGACCTGCGATGAGCCGATCAAAGTCGGCTTGATCACAGACGCCGCCGGCGCTCTCGCGATCTACGGCGCGCACATCCTGCGCTCGTTCATGCTCGGCATGGAATACGCCACTGGCGCTCCCGGCTCTGCCGGTGAAAAGTACGATTTCACCGCCACGCAGGAAAATACCTTCATGCTCGACAACTGCGAGATCCAGGTTTTTGTCCGTGACGACCAGAGCACCCCGGACACGACTGCCGCAGCCGCACGTGAATTAATCGATGTTGAGGGTGTGGACGTGCTAGTAGGCACCGTTTCTTCCGGCGCAACAGCCACGCTTCAAGGCATTGCCGCGGAGAACAAGATCCCGTTGATCGTTGCACCCGCCGCCGCGAACGACATCACCGGCGTGAACTTCAACGAATATACCTTCCGCACCAGCCGCAATAACTACCAGGATGCCATCAACCTGTGCGAATACCTGCCCACAGTATACAGCACCTTCGTACAGATCGCACCAGACTATAGTTTTGGTTACGGTGGCGCAACAGCCTTCCGCGATGCCTGCACGCTCAACGGCGGCACGTTCGTCGTGGATGACATCTATGCCCCGCTTGACACTACCGATTTCACACCATACATGGAACAGATACTCGACTCCGGCGCGGAAGCCTGGGTGGTCACCTGGGCAGGGGGCGGATTCATCGCCATGATGCAGGCGGCTGTTGATGTGGGCGTGACCGAGGAATTGTCCCTCGGCGCTTCGTTCGTGGATAATATTGCACTCCCTGCCTTCTTCTCGAACGCCATCGGTTCGACCAGCGGGATTCTCTATCACTACACCGCCCCCGACAATGCCATCAACGATTGGATGATCGAAAACACGAACGCCCGCTATGGTATCAACCCTGACCTGTTCGATGCAGACGGTTTCAACGCCGCCCTGCTCCTGGTCGAGGGCTTGAAAGCCACTGACGGCGATGCCAGCTCCGATGCATTGCTCGCCGCTTTTGAAGGCATGACCTTCGAAGGACCGAAGGGCACCATCTACATCCGACCCGAAGATCACGTCGCGATTCAGGATATGTACATCGTCACATTGCTCAACGTGACCGACCCCGACGCGAAATTCTTCGAGTATGTCAAAACCACCCGACCCGAACCGCCCTGCCTTTTGCCTGAAGCTCTGAAAGACCGCTGTGGCGACCTGCCCTACGGCTCACTGAGCGGACAATAATTTCTTTCCATTACCCTTTCACCCCTCTCCCGCGGGAGAGGGGTGAAAGGGTAGACAAAGGAACAATTTGACCGTGTACGATGAACAATCACGGTTCATCGTACACGGTCAATGGTCAAGTATTTGGAAGGTGTCATGGAATCTGAAATCATTTTTGAAACCATTAATCTGCGCAGGGAGTTTGGTGCGCTTGTCGCGGTTGACGATGTCAATATAAAGATTCGCAGGAATACCCTGCACGCTATCATCGGTCCGAACGGCGCTGGCAAAACCACCTTCTTCAACCTATTGAGCGGCAATATTGAACCAACCAGCGGACAGGTGATCTACAAGGGACGCGACATCACCCACCAGCCTGTCCATCGCACGATTCATTTTGGGATCGGGCGTTCGTTTCAGATAACAAACATCTTCCCCAACCTGACGGTATTCGAAAATGTCCGCCTGGCTTGCCAGGCGCTGGGCGGAGACAATTTCAAGTTCTGGCAGACGGCTTCCATTTTCAAGCAATACGAAGAACGTACATGGTCTGTTCTTGAACGAGTCGGTTTGAAGGACCGCGCCTACAATCCCGCGCGCACATTGCCGCACGGAGACCAGCGCAAACTGGAATTGGGCATGATCCTTGCGCCGGACTCGGAAGTGCTTTTGCTTGACGAACCCACCGCAGGGATGGCAGCAGAACAGGTCCCTGAATTGATCGCGCTGATCCAGGATGTTCAAAAGGCCGGTAACAAAACGGTCATGCTGGTGGAGCACAACATGAATGTGGTCATGAGTGTATCGGATGCAATCACGGTCATGCACCAGGGGCGAGTGCTCGCGGAAGGCACACCATCCGAGATCACCAAAAACAAAGAAGTGCAGACCGCCTATCTCGGCGGTTTATATGAGTTGAATGTGTAAACAGCCTGGTGGTCGAGTAGCCTGAGCGTATTTTGCGAAAGGCGTATCGAGACCACCTCGAAATAATAGTCATCCTTTTAGTGGTGCTCTCGATAAGTTCCTCGCTCCGTTCAGAACACTCAACCACCGAAAGTTACTGATATTTTGAGGTTTCATGGAATACATCCTCGATGTACAAGACATCCACACTTTTATCGGGCAGTATCATATCCTGCAAGGGGTCAGCGTTCAGGCGCCAAAGGGAAGCATCACTGCCTTGTTAGGGCGCAACGGCGCAGGCAAGACCACCACTCTCAAATCCATTCTTGGACTCACGCCGCCGCGTCAAGGTAAGGTCGTATTCGAAGAGCGTGAGATTCAAGGCATGCGCTCCTTCGACATTGCCTCGTTCGGCATCGGTTTCGTCCCAGAACACCGCGCCATTTTCCGCGACCTGAGCGTGGAGGAAAATCTCAAGATCGCCGAACGAAAAAAAGGGGATTATGCACGTAAACAGGAATTTATCTTTTCCCTTTTCCCCGACCTGAAACGCCTCATCGGCCTGTCTGGTACAAATCTTTCAGGCGGACAGCAACAGATGCTCGCCATCGCCCGCGCATTGGTGGCAGACAACCAACTCCTGCTGATAGACGAACCAAGTGAAGGGCTGGCACCTGTTCTCATTGAACAACTCATGGAAGCCATCAAGCAACTCTCTGAAACGTCCATCATTCTGGTTGAGCAAAACTTTCTCGTTGCCAGCAAACTGGCGGAACATTACGTCATTATCGAGGAGGGTCGTTCTGTGAAACATGGCAAAATGAAAGACCTCGTGGACGATAAGGCCACCATCCATCGCTACCTCGGAGCCGCCTAAGGAGCCGCCATGAACGTATTTCTCCGCAAAAACTATCTGCGTATCCTGGTGCTGGCTGTGCTCGCCGGGCTGTTCGCCGCCGCCGCAAACGGCATGGAGTCCAAGGACTTCGTCATCACGTTGTTGCGCGGTCTCTCGGTCGGCTCGCTCACTTTCCTCGTTGCATCGGGTTTCTCACTAATCTTCGGTCTGCTGGATGTGCTCAACCTCGCGCATGGCACGCTCTTCATGATTGGCGCTTACATTGGCTGGACTGTTTATGTGCGACCAGATACCTTCGTGGATTTGCTCACGCCCATCGCGTTGGTCTTAAGTGGATTCCTGCTTCGGGACGTGTGGACGGTTCTGTCGACCCGGAGCCTGTTCCAGTCACGAATGACGCGAATACTCCCCTGGGCTGGGATCGTCGTCTCCCTCCTGATCTTATTCAGTGTTCTGACGCGTTATCCCATCGCCTTCTGGAGCCTCGAAGACTACGCCAACAGCCCGGTCTCGCTCGCATACAACGCGGGTCAGGGACAGGATGTCATCCCACCGCCCGCAGTTTTTGAAGCCATTTCCCCACTGCTGGCATTCTTGGGGTTGCTCGCAGGCAGTTTATTGTTGACATTCAGCCTTACGCATTTTGGAGGCGCAAAACCGATAGTGCCTCCCATCACTTTGCGGAGTCTTGCCGGGTTTGGGGTTGCCGTAATTGCAGGCATTCTGTTCTTCATCTTCAACGACGCGCTGACAAACGCGCTGGCTGGCTTGAGCAGCAACTCGCTCTTTCTAGTTGCCGTGATCGTTGCGGTTGCCAGCGGCGTAACGCTGGGTGCGTTGATGGAAACCACACTCATCCGTCCGTTATACATCCGCCCGATCTATCAACTCATGCTCACGCTTGGTTTGAGCGCCATCGGTATCGAGATGGTGCGCGCCATCTGGGGACGCCCCGAGTTCACCATGCCGCGCCCAGAACTCTTCGCCGCGACAGGCGGGGACAGATGCCCAGCCACGTCGCTTGCAGATTGGTGGCAATATCACTGCTCGACCATGATCGTATTGGACGGACGCATCCGCATCTATAACGAGATATTCATCCCGCTCGTCGGCTTGGTCGTTCTTGTCGGTGTATGGATTTTGCTCCAACGCTCGCGGCTGGGGATGATTATCCGCGCGGGAGTGCAGGATAGGGAAATGGTCGAGGCGCTCGGAATCAATGTGCGGCGCGTCTTCACCCAGGTGTTTTCGCTGGGTGTCGGGTTGGCGGCTCTGGGCGGCATCCTCGCTGCGCCGTCGATCGGGTTATCCAATGCGATGGGAGAGAGTTTTCTGCTCAATGCCTTGTTTGCGCTCGCCATCGGAGGTCTTACTAGTTACCCAGGCGCGGCGCTTGGGTCGCTGCTGGTGGGGTTGCTCCAACAGTTCATTATCAAATATGGGCAGATCGGCATCCCGATCCCATTCACGGAAATCCTGTTCAAACCGACTCCGCCCATCGTCCCCGCCTCGACGATCCTGCTAATGGTCGTCATCCTGCTCATCCTGCCCAACGGCTTGCTGGGGAAAAAGGAATAGAACATGACAGCCAACAAATTTTCATCCACATTCAAAAACAACCAGGGCATGTTCATTGGCCTGTTGATCTTCATGCTCCTGCCTTTCATCATTGGGTTGTTCGATGGCGCGTCACCAACACAGGTTTGGTTGAATGAAAGTGGACAGTCCAAATTCATTCAAGGGCTGGTGATCGAGATATTCATCCTGGCGATGTATGCCCTCAGTTATGATTTGATCTTCGGCTTTACAGGTTTGCTCTCGTTCGGGCATTCAATGTTTTATGCTGTCGGCGCCTACCTAACCGGCATCCTGTTGAAGAGCTTCGGTTTTTCTCTCGGCGCTACATTTGCTGCGATCATGGTCGCAGGCGTCGTACAAGCATTTCTATTTGGCATGGTCTTGCCGCGCGTCAAAGGGATCACGTTCGCTCTCGTCACATTGGGCATGGCGGCAGTCTTCCACGTGCTGGTTGTGTCCAGCGAGCTGGGTGAATACACAGGTTCAGACGTTGGCTTGCAAGGTGTGATCATCCCGGAATGGATCAGCCCCGCAACCGAGCGTTTGCGTTTGTATTTCGTGACCCTGACGATCCTGATGCTGGTCTTCATGCTCTACAAGCGATTCGTCAATTCCCCCACAGGGCGCGTCTGCACCGCAATCCGTGAAAATGAATCGCGTGCCCAAATGCTTGGCTACAATACTTTCTACTTTAAACTTGCTGCTCTGGTGCTTTCATCAATGACTGCGGCTCTGGCTGGCGGGTTGCACACCATCTACCAGCCTATCGTCAGCCCGAACGTCGCCGGGTTGGGATACACTGTCACGGCTCTACTGGTCATCCTGATCGGCGGCGTCGGAACCCTTAACGGAGCTTTGGTAGGCGCGGTCGTATTTCGCTTATTGGATTATGGTTTGCGCAGATATATTGGGGAAAGCGCCAGCTTCATCAATGGTGCGATCTACGTAGCAATCGTGCTTTTCCTGCCATACGGCATTGTTGGGACATGGAGATTGAAATCCGCAAACATGGAACAAGGGTGGAAAAGGTTGTTGAGTATGTTCAAATAGAAAGCCCTTGCCTGCTCAACATCATTCCTTTACGGGGTTAACAATTAAATTCAAAGTACAAAGGGACGCTTGCGTACGCAAGCGTCCCTTTGTACTTTGTCGGGGTGCGCGGATTTGAACCGCGGACCCGAACTCAATTCAGAAATTTTGAACTGTAGTCCTTATGGCTTGGTCATTTTTCATAGCCGTGAGGTCACACTTCTCGGGCAACCGTAAGGACTATCTTGAGCCAAAAACGATCCTTGATTGGGTCAAAAAATGATTTCCGAGTACATTAATTATACTGCTTTTTGAAATTTGTCTTTCTATAGTTCATGGTACCGGATCTCAAGAAACAATTGAGTAGAAACCGATCAGGCAAAGTAGGACATTCAATAAAGTCGATTGACGATTTATCATTATAAGAGAGACCAAATATCTTGTTCATCGCATTAACACCCATCCATCTTTGAACTATTGAGGAATCACAACCGAATTTCAACACAACCGAATTTCAAGTTGACAAATCCCAAAAATTCATTATACTGAACATATCTCACTTTTTTAGCAATATGGCACAAAAGTGAGATATGTTTTCAGACGGTGAAATCTGGTTATTCTAGGGGATTCTGCATGGAGGTACCTTTATGTTCTGTACATGGCAGGATCGGCTTCTGGATGATGTGATTGCCGAGTGCCGGGAATTGACCGAGGATGCCGACTTCCCTACAATTCGGCGTTGGCGTGGTGCCGGGGGAAAAGTGATAGGACATTTCCAGGTCTATTTTCCTGAAGAAATCGCACATGCGGCAGGTCTTCTGCCAATGAAGATTCGCGGCGCGCCAGTCGAGCCAACGCATTCGGATTCCCGCTTCGGCTCCTACCTCTGCTCCATTATCAAGACTTCACTGGAACTGGCGCTAAGCAAACGCGTCGAGTTGGACATGTTCGTCACCCACC
>DATDAG010000481.1:0-3256 GCA_036525495.1 Anaerolineales bacterium | reverse complement strand
GGCAAAATATCTCTCCGATGGAAATCTGGTTTGCCTGGGAAGGTTGGACGACCAGTTAAAGATCCATGGTGTGCGCGTGGAGCTTGGCGAAGTTGAATCCGCGTTGCGAAACATCGAAGGTGTGCGTGATGCAGTCGTTGTCGCATGGAAAGATCAACGCGGCGATTCGCAATTGGTCGCGCATGTGATCGCCGCAAAGGGATCCACTGCTCATGAATTACGTGCTCAATTGCGCCAGAGTCTGCCCGAAGTGATGGTACCGCCTTACATCATTTTTACCGAATCATTCCCGCAAACGGCGAATGGCAAAGTACACCGCGCGGGTCTCCCCTCACCCCCATCTCTTTTTCCAGCGGGAGAGAGGCGCAAAGGTGAGAGCGAACCGCCCTCCACACAAACCGAGAAAAAATTGGCACAAGCCTGGGCGAATATTCTGGACATTGACATGAGCATCATCGGGCACGATTCCGATTTCTTCGATCTGGGCGGGCATTCGCTCCTCATGACCCTTCTGATGGTCGAAGTACGAAAGTCTTTTCAGGTCAGTTTCAATCTGCGCGAATTCTTTGCTGCGTCCACACTTGGGAAGTTTGCAGAACTCATTGACGAACGCCGACGGCAAGAAATATCCAGCCAGCCAAACATCGGTCGCGCTCCCGCCTCAACCCGGACCTCAGAGTGGGCGCGTCAACGAATGGCATTTCTCCAGCGTGAAGCGGAATTACCGCGCTACATCGCCCCCGCGCGTGGTCTTTCATATCAGCCAGTGAAAGAAATTCAAAACGTGCTACTGACAGGCGGCACGGGATTTCTGGGCGCTTACGTGATCGCCGAAATATTGAAAACGACAAATGCCAGCGTATATTGTCTTGTCCGTCCGCGGCGGGGTGAGGACAGCAAACAGCGTATCGAAAAGCAAATGAAACAGAATCAGGTTTGGGCGGGGGATGAAGCGTGGTTTTCTGCATGGCAGAATCGACTGCATGTTGTGGGCGGTGACGTCACATTACCACGTCTCGGAATGATGGATGCGGAATACGAGTTCCTGTCGCGCAAGGTGGACGCGATCTTTCACGGCGCGGCGCACGTCAATTTCATTTATCCTTATGAAGCGCTGCGCGCAACGAATGTGCTAGGTGTCCACGAGATCATCCAGTTCGCGTTCCACGCGCGCATCAAACCTGTGCATCATCTTTCCACCGCGGCGATCTGGCCCATGGGCGCGCAATATACCTACTACGAAAAAGACCCGATTGACCATGTGGGTCTGCTCAACCTGGGCTACGACGAAGCAAAATGGGTTGGGGAAAAATGCATGGTCAATGCAAAAGAGCGCGGCTTACCGGTGGCGCGGTATCGTCCCGGCGAGGTCGGCGGGGATAGCCTGACCGGGCGCTGCGTCACCGATCACTTCATCATCGCATGTTTCAAGGGTTTCCTGCAATTTGGCGCCTTCCCCGACCTTGATATCGAAGTGGATGTTGCGCCCGTGGATTATGTTGCCAAATCCATGGTGTATATGGCATTCCATCGAAACGCATTGGGACGGGCATTCCATCTGACCAATCCATCACGCCGCCGCTTGAAAGATGGACTGGAATATTTGCGCGGACTTGGATATCAGTTTGAAGAACTTCCTTTCGTTGAATTGCGCGATCGACTGGTAAACAGCCCGGATTTTTCTTCCAATGCATTATTTGCCTATCAAGCTGCATTGGATGATATGGATAATGTGAGTATGCAATTGCCCACTTATGATACACGCGAGACGTTGCGGGAACTGACCGGCTCCGGCATCACCTGTCCGCCAGCGGATGAGAAACTGTTCGCAACGTACCTGCGTTATCTGCAAAATATCGGTTTTATTCCGCAGCCGGATCTATTGCCGATGCGAGTTCAGTTGAAAACGGAGTAATCATAATGAACGAGGAGAATCAACATTGAGCATCTTAGCCGGTAAAAGAATTCTCGTTACAGGAGGGAGTCGCGGCATCGGCAAAGCCATTGTCTATGCCGCCATGCAGGAAGGCGCAAACATAATTTTTACCTATCACAATAGCGCGGAGGAGGCAGAAGCTGTTGTAGCGGAAGTATCAGCACAATACCCGGATCAACAATGTATGGCACGTCGATGTGACGTGGCAGACACGGATGCGATGGATAAACTTGTGAAAGAGGCCATCACTGATTTCAAGCAGATAGAGGGGCTGGTCAATAACGCCGGTATCACGCGTGATTCGGTTCTGGCGCGCATGAGCCGTGATCAATGGGATGCTGTCGTCAACACAAATCTGGGGAGTATGTTCAACGCCACCAAGCCGATTGTTTTGCAGATGGTCAAACAAAGAGGCGGCTCCATTGTCAATATTTCTTCGGCGGTCGGTGTGTATGGAGCGGCCGGGCAAACCAATTATGCCGCGACAAAAGCCGGCATGATCGGATTCACGAAAGCGCTATCTGCCGAGATCGCGCCTCATAATGTTCGTGTCAATGCAGTGGCTCCGGGATATATCCATACCGATATGATGGCAATTCTTGATAACGACACACTCGAATATGTGAAATCCCGCATTTCACTCAAGAGACTGGGGACTGTTGACGATGTGTCGCCTTTGGTCTGTTTTCTTCTGTCGGATCAGTCAACATACATCACTGGGCAGGTCATTCAAGTGGACGGGGGAATTACTTTATAGATTATTACATCAAGCAAACACAGAGGCACCAAAATGGTTAAGAGAATAGATTTTGATGTTGTGATTTGCGGCGGAGGGTTGGCTGGTTTGACACTCGCCCGCCAATTAAAACTTGAATTGCCGGAACTTTCAGTGGCAGTAATAGACCGGCAAACTGCCCCCCTGCCGGAAGCCGCCTTCAAAGTTGGTGAATCTTCGATCGAACTGGGAACGTACTATCTGGGTCAGGTCCTGAAACTCGATCACTACTTTCGGACGAGACACCTGCCAAAATTCGGATTGCGTTTTTTCATAGGCAAGTCTCAATATCCATTGACGGATCGCCCTGAGGCGGGTCAAACCATGTTTCCGCCTATCCCTTCCTACCAAATTGATCGCGGCCGCTTGGAGACAGATTTGCGCGGGATTGTTGTTGAAATGGAGGTTCACCTTTTTGAGGGTACTACTGTAGATGATATTGAACTGGCTGAAGGCGATGCCGCGCATATCATACGTTGTCGGCGAAAGGAAGATTCCGAATCATTTACCCTGACCGCGCACTGGGTGGTGGACGCAATGGGACG
>DATDAG010000480.1:0-3399 GCA_036525495.1 Anaerolineales bacterium | reverse complement strand
AACCCCGCTCCCCTATTTGGTGAAGACATCCAAAGCATCACCCGAATTCAATGAAGCACATCACGCCTTCTGCGGATTGCGCTCATCTATACACACTTATGGACTCTTCAATGGTCGTTACGGGATGTCCGATTTCATCTTCATTGACAAGATCGCTCCTGAAAACAAAGATACTGTCACTGATATGCTAAACGCCGAGCTTGAACGTCAGGATCGTTTGAAGAAACAGCTCGCATCAGAAGCTGAATCAGCCGCATGGGTGGAAGAAGCGGCGTTGATGAACAATTACAAACTCCTGCAATTTTTTGATACTCTCTCCCTCTACTTCCACATGACTCACACTGAAGGTCGTGGCGAATCCAAGTTCCTGCATGTGCCTGATGGCAAAGGGACAGACCATACGCTTACGATCAACTCAGCAGGAGACGGCACGTATGCCCTATCACCCTTCCCCTTCACTGGCGACTCGCTTGAAGTTTCTGTAGAGGGCAGGTATCTCACTCCCCAACCGCAGGGCACAGATTTCAAGCCAATCTTCGACTCAACTGCAAAAGAAAAACAGACCTATAAATTGGTGAAGGGATAAATGGCAGACCAACCTCAGTTCAAACAGGGCGTCGGTCGCTGGGCGGGTAATGCCGAAGTGTTCGACACCTACGGACATTTTCTCGGCAACGGTTCCGACTATCGCAACGTGCAGTCGCTCGATGGCGGACGTGTTCGCATCGATGTCTCGTTCGTCGGCCCCTTCAAGCACAGCGGTCACTACTTCATTCAACAGGAAGATGATCATCGCCTGTATCAGGGTCCCGCTAATATCGGTTACGCCGAAACTCTCAGCGAAAGCCTTGTGGATGCAAACGCCTACTGGCCTGCGCTTGGGTTGAGTCAGCGTTTCTTTTTGATGATCGTGGATGGTGACTTGCAACTGTTACTCGCGCAGATGTCTCGTGGTGAACACATGATGTACGTTGTCATCGGTCAGAACGACCGAGTGCCTGATTCAACGCCCAATCCACAGCCTACACTGACAAGTGGTACGCATTACGGCTTGCAAGATGATCCGTCATCGGGACGCGGTGAGATTCTCCTGCATCGTGCAGGTCAATGGGCAGGTGAACTCTCTACGTTGGATGGAGAACGAAAGTTAATTGGAAAAAATCAGTATAGCGAAACGTTCGAACATTCAAACGCTTCAACCTTCAACGTGACTTTTGAAGGCGGCGCGTTTGACAACGCTGTCCGCAAGATGAAGTTGAATAGTAACCAGTGGCAGGCTTGGTCTACGGATGAAGCGGATATCGTCGGCAGTTACAGTCTCAGCGGCGGTCGCGCCCTCAGCGGACAGTTCTATCATCGCGAAGCACAACTCCGCTGCTGGCGACGTGATGTTGCCACGCTCGACGGCACACGCAAGGCAGTCGTCCAGCATTGGTATCGCGGCGGCGAGCGGGTCGGCACGCAGTTTGGCGTTTTGGAGTTCAAAGCCGCGTGACAAAACCATCCTTTGTCGGTAACTGGCTCGTCAGCGAATATGTATACACGCCTACGGGAAAGTTTGCAGGTGTGATCCATCAACGCCGACAGTTGGAGCCAAAGGGTGATGTCATCCGCGTTATTCAAAATTGCGAACCTGTGATCGTCGCTGACAACATTTCCACGCAGGCTCAAGCGACCATTGACATCATGAACAAGCGAGTTGGCAAGTTTGTATTTGATTTGAAAATCGATGGACGTGCGCGACATTATCTGGGAAAAGATGTGATCGGCGGTGGGTTCTCATGGCGAGACGGTGTCTTGACCGCCAAAGGTTTGTGGCCGAACTTCGGATATAACTTCACATCGTTCTCGATGCTGCTGAATCCGAATAGACAAGTCACTGGCGGAAAGTTTTTCACCGCCAACGAAGAAGTTGCCACGATCGTTGGGTTGGCAACGCCAGAAGATGAAGGCTATCCTGTTTTTGAAGATGGAAACATCACCGATACATATCATGGAAAGAGATATTCCATTTCACCAGATGGTGACGAAGTTGAAACCATTGACATTGATGCAAGTGAATCAACCTTCAGAGAAAAAGAAGGAATGCGCGGAAATGAAAAACAGTATGGCGCGTTACGTGAATTAGAAGTTGTCACAGCGCCAGGCCAGACGATATCAGGCATTGAAATCGTTGACCACGCCAGCGGAAGTATCGCAGGCATTTGGAAAAGATTTAAAAATGAGAAATTAAATCAAGTAGATATATATTTTTTGAACAAGTAAATTTGCAAAACCCAAATCGTAAACCAGGAGATCTTATGCCAGCTACACAATCATTAGTAGACCTGCTCGCCGCACAACCCAATGTAGATACCACGGGCTGGTTCGGCAAACTTTGGGGTATCACCCACGAATTGAGCAAGAAATTGGCAAACCGTTTCGAGTTGAAACCCGATGGTTCGACTGAGCAGTTCGCGGACTACACATCGCTTGATGGGAATGCGAAGGGCTCGCTCAACACATTTGTCGGACCTGAGATCGACTGGCTTGTCCACTCACATATCGGCAACCCGAAGCATAGTTTCACAAACATGCATTTCACCGTCTGGCTGGGACCACAGACAAAAGCCCCGCACTTTGGTATGGCGATGGGAACAATGCCCGACATCTTCTTCTACTTTGACTACATGCCGCGCGTGGAGTTGCTGACAAATCCTGATTATCTTGATAAATACTATGAGTGTGCACGCAAAAGGTGTCAGGCAGCGAGAGGCAAAAGAGAACGTGCAGAAACGAGTTTTTGCCATTCACCGTTCATCCAAGCCGTACGTGCTTTCGCAGTCAAAATAGCGCCATCTACATGCCATTGTGCGCCAGGCAGTTTCAAGCGCTGGGTAACGATTTGTTTGCAGCCGCTTTCAATGACGCCGCTGCCAATCAATAAGTTGGAAGCACGAAATTGGTCATAGCGCATCCGTTCAATATTGTTGGAATAGTACGTCAGGGATTGCTGCGCCCACTTGGATTTTTTGGCTAGCAGGCGGCAAGCTTCGATAACCAATTCGACCCGGCCTTGCCATAAGTCTTCGGTCACCTGGTGCAACCACGTTTGACGTTCTTCCAGAGTTGGAAAAGTCTCTTCGGCAATGCGTTTCAAGCGGTCAGCAGCGTGATACCAATCCACAATTTGAACGGCGTTTGGAAAATATTGAGCAATCAAGTTCCATATCCAAACCGCACCATCGCAGATAAATACCAACAAGCGCACATGGTCTGCGCCAACGGTACAGCCTGTCGCCCATAGTAACTTGCCAAATTCCTGTGCCTCAGTGATGTCGCAGAAGTATTTTTTGTTCTTGGCACGCAACACGATCTCTTCGCGTTGCCTCTTCTCCTTTTGGCGCGTAGATTGCTGAC
>DATDAG010000479.1:0-4593 GCA_036525495.1 Anaerolineales bacterium | reverse complement strand
GATGCGCAGGACTTCCAAGCCCGCGATCTTGCCCGCGTCTTTTGTGGCGTTGCGTTGCGCATCGTTGAAATACGCAGGGACAGTGATGACTGCCTGCGTGATCGTTTCACCGAGATAGGCTTCCGCGTCTGCCTTGATCTTCCCAAGGATCATCGCTGAAACCTCAGGGGCAGAATAATCCTTGCCACCCAATTCCACGCGCACATCGCCGTTTTCGGCACTGTTGACCGCATAAGGCACGCGCTTGCGGGTACGTTCCACTTCGGGGTCATCACCCTTGCGCCCCATGAAACGCTTCACCGAAAAGATCGTGTTCTGCGGATTTGTGATCGCCTGGTTGCGCGCCACTCGTCCGACAAGACGTTCGTTATTTTTATTCATCGCCACAACGGACGGAACGAGCCGTTCCCCCTCCGCCGAGGGAATCACGATCGGTTCTCCGCCCTGCATCACTGCCGCGACGGAGTTTGTCGTACCAAGATCAATACCAATGATTTTTGCCATAATTAGGTTCTCCAGTACCAAGTATCAGGTGTCTGGTTAGCCACGCATCAAGCAACCTGACACTTGAAACATGACACCTGACACGGCATATTATTGCGCCACCCTCACAAGGGCAGGTCGTATCACCCGTTCACCGAGCATGTATCCGTTTTGCACCACCGCAATCACATGTCCGCTTTCGACATCATCGTTGGGTTCGTTCGAGATCGCCTCATGGAAATTTGGATCGAACGCGGCGCCCTCGGCTTCGATCTTCTTTATTCCTTCACTTTCAAGCACGCCTTGAAACTTGCGAGCGATCAATTCAATGCCGCCGGCCCATGTTTCTTCCGCGGGGCGGTTTTGTAAGGCGCGCTCCAGGTCGTCGAGAACAGGCAATATCTTTTTGACTATATCGCCTTTCATGTTGGCTTTCATCATCTCACCATCACGCTCGACGCGTTTTTTATAATTCTGGAACTCAGCCTGGGACCTTTGCCAGCCATCGACACTTTCCGCCAGTTTGGCTTCGGTATCCTCCAGTTGACGTTTCAACGCATCCATCTCAGCCCACGCCTGCTCGCTAACCTCAGCCTCGGCTTGAGTCTCCAGAACTTCCTCTGTTGGTTTGACTTCTTTTTCCTTTTTGTGCTTTTTCTCTGTCATGCTTGCTTCTCACCTGTTTTATATTATTCTGTCAGCGCGACAGACGTAAGAGAACGTCTGCTACGCAAAAATTCATTCACCAGATATGGAGTCGTTGACCATGTCACTTAATAAATCTGCCACATAACGAACTGTGGGGATCGTCTTTGCATAAGACATGCGCATGGGACCGAGCACGCCCAGCGTCCCTGTCGCCATGCCGGGGACTCCGTATCGCGCAACGACCATTGAACACTGACGCAGTTCCTCCCACACACCTTCACCGCCAATTAACACTTGAAGCCCACCCACGTTGCCGCCTGTAGTCGTGCGAACCAACAAATCCTTCAAGGTGGATGGCTCGCCAAAGATCTTCAAGGCACGGCGCGCTTCCTCGGTCTCTGTGAATTCGGGTTCGGCAAGAACGTTGGTCAAGCCGTCGGTGTATATATTACCCGAGACGCTTTTTGCACTCCGGCGTACATCCTGAACGATCAGGGTCAGGATATCCTGATCAAGAGCGTCGGAGCGGGCTGGGAGCGCCGCGATGGCGTCCTCGGCGAGACCAGCTAGAAGTCCGTTTAGACGCGCGGCGGTCTGGCTGAGGCGATCCTGTGCAACAGGTTCCGCCAACGTCAAGATCTGCTGGTTGACCTCGCCTCCAACCATGACAAGGATCATCAATACCTGGCGCCCTTGTGTGGAAATTAATTCCACGTGCTTGAATCTCATCTGCTCGATGTGCGGCGCAGTGATGACCGAAATGCCCTGCGATTGATGAGCAAGTATGGAGGCCGCGAGGGTCATCCATTGGCTGACATCGGAACCCGATTGGTGAAACTGATGCGATATCGTGCGTTGCACTGTTTCAGGCAGTACTGCCTGATCCATCATCTGGCTGACAAAGTAACGATAGCCTTCCTCCGTTGGCACGCGTCCTGCGGATGTATGAGGCTGGCACAGGTACCCCATCTCGGTCAATGCAGACATCTCGTTGCGAATCGTCGCCGATGAAAGCTTAAGATGATAATGATCTACAAGACGCTTCGAGCCAATCGGCTGTGCGGATTCGATGTGATCACGGATGATCAACATTAGAAGGGTTTTCTGGCGGTCAGTTAATTCATTCATGGTTTTCACGCAATTAGCACTCTCTGTGCGAGAGTGCTAACAACTCGGGAATAATAATAACATGTAGAAAAGTATGAAGTCAATAAGAGGAGTGTAAGAAAATACCCATCGCTGTAGGTGATAGGCATTCATTGACTTTGAAATTATCTTTTTACGGGGTTGGTCGCCATGCAGGGTCAAAATCCACGGCTGGATCGCTCGTGAGGCGGGTTCGATTCCCTCCGGGTATGGTCATGAAGTAAATATCCCGGTTGCCGGTGCTGTCTGTGCCCTCGCTCACCATCCACTGACCATCGGGAGAGATTTCAACATCCTCGATCGGGCGCGGGAGATCGAGGCGTGTGGGGTCCTTGGCTTCGCGGTCTTCGTAGCGAATGCTCATCAACCAGGGGCGGGAAGCTATTCCCGCGTCCTTCTGGCTGAAGAGGATCGTCTCGCCATCCGGCATCCAGATAGGCAGGAAATCCCAGTAGCTTTGTCCACTACGCGCGATCTGAACGTTCCCCTGCCCCGTATCGCTCATTACCCAGACCTGATAAGTATTCACCCTCTTGACCGTATACACGATCTGGTTTCCAAAAGGCGACCAGGATGGCTGGCTGTTTTCCTGCACATCGCCCGATACAGTTGTCAGGCGTACAATTGCACCTGTTTCAATGAAAAGAACGTAAATATCCTTTTTGCCATCGCGCAGGGATGTGAATGCAATACGCTTTCCGTCAGGCGACCAGGATGGGTCAAAATCGGAGCCGGGCACGGTGGTCAATGGTTTTTGTCCGGAACCATCCGAGTTCATTACGTACAAGCTTGAATCTCTATAGGCAGTCTCTGAAAAATCACCGCGCGCCCGACATGGAGAGATGAACACGATCTGCGATCCATCCGGCGACCAGGATGGCTGGCACGCGCCTTCCTCCATGTTCGTAAGCGGGGTCAAGCCTGTTGTATCAATGTTGATGAGATAGATCTGCGGCATACCCGAGCGCACGGATGCAAACGCGATCTGACCTGTCCCTCCACCGATTTGTGTTGCCACAGGGACAGGTGTATTGTCGGGTGTTGCGGTGACCTCCACCACAGGAGGTAATGTAGGTGTTGGCGGAATGGTAGCAGTGACGGTTGCCTCTGGCACGATGGTTTCGGTCGGCACTGACGCTTCGGTATCGATTGGAATGACGTTTGTGACTGTCGGCAAAATCGCAACTTCGGTTGGAGCAACTGGAGTGGAAGTCGGCGCGCCAAGGATCGAAAGTAAAGGCGGCGGGATGATACCCATCACCGCCTGCGGGATAAGGCTTGGGGCAAATCGTACAAACCCAACCAGCGAAGCGGCGAGTAAAAATACGATCAAAAATAAGACAGGAAGGATGCGTTTCTTTTTCCGTTTTCTGGGGGGCTTGAAAACCGGCAATTCGTCCGAAGGAGTGTTGTCCTGCCGGGCAGAAAGGGGTTTCGACTCTTTCTCGATGGAACTTTGATTTTCAGAGCCGCCATCCTCTTGGGGAGCCGGTTGAATAACGTATTCGCCCGGCAGTCGTTGTGTCTTCGATTTTGAACCCAGCAGCGCCCGCTTGAATTCCTCAGCATTTTGGAAGCGGTCGGCAGGGTCAATGCCCATTGCTTTCTCAATTGCTGCTGAAAGCCGACGCGAGATCCTGCTGTTGCGTTTTCGCAACGGAGTGAGTTGGGTATTGTCCATCGCCCGCGCAAGACCGTCTTCCGGTATGATGCCGGTCAAGGACGCATAGAGTGTGGCGCCCAATGAATAAATATCGGTACGTGGATCGGTGCGGGCTGTACCGTATTGTTCGGGAGGCGAATAGCCCGGCGTCATAGCACGCGCGCCGGTGGTCGTTGCCTGGCTTCCGTGCAGGACTTTTGCAAGACCGAAGTCCACGAGGAAGATATGACCTTCGGACGTGATCTTGACGTTGCCCGGTTTTATATCGCGGTGCAATATCGGCGGTTTGCGCGTGTGGAGATAGGTTAACGCATCACAGATCGAAGCGCCGAGCAAGATCGCGTCATCCTCCAGGATATTGCCCTGCCGTTCCATACGCTGGCGCAGGTCTTCGCCCTCGATGTAGTCCATCACGAGGTACTGCCCCTGGTCGCCAATCACGAAATGGTCGGTGACACGGGGCAGGTTGGGATGACGAAGGTTAGCCAAAATAACCGCTTCCAGCCGGAACTGGCGTGCATATTCATCGGTGGTGAACAAGTTCTCCTTGACCGCCACGTCCACGCCCAGGTTTTCATCCACAGCGCGATAGACGGACCCCATGCCGCCCTGCCCGAGTATTTCAACGATTCGGTATCGTTTATGTAATAATA
>DATDAG010000478.1:0-2269 GCA_036525495.1 Anaerolineales bacterium | reverse complement strand
GAGGGCCATCCCAGTAGTCGTCGTTAGCAACCAGCACCGTAACGCCTTCAACGTCCAATTTTTCTAGCTTGAACGGTCCAGATCCCATACCTGTCTCCAGGATAGCCGGATAACCATCTTTCGGGAAGACACGGGCGCGATAATCCATGACGATCAGGTCAAAAGTAACGAGGGATTGGTTTAGGTTGAACACAACGGTGAAATCATCTGGTGTTTCGATGCTGTCCACTACTTCAAAAGAAGTTTTCAGGATGGATGTTTCTGAGGTTCTCCAGTGATCTGCTGAATATTTGACATCGGCCGAGGTGAGCTGGGTGCCATCATGGAAATAGACATCGTCACGCAGGTAAAATGTCCACACACTAGCATCCTCATTGGTTTCCCAGGACTTTGCTAATGATGGCTGTGGAACCATCGAGTCGTAGGCGGGCTCCGTCAGGCGATCATAGATCATAGAAATCGTTGGCCAATAGCGGGCTTCATCTACGGGATCCAGGTTCTCGTTGCCGCCATATTGCAGGCCATCTGTAAATCGCAGTATGCCGCGCTCATCAGCTGCCGGCGCTTCGGTCGCGGTAGGTTCTGCCGGTGCTTCAGTTGCTGCGGGTTCTGCCGGTGCCTCAGTTGCTGCGGGTTCTGCCGGTGCTTCAGTTGCTGCGGGTTCTGCCGGCGCTTCAGTTGCTGCAGGACCACAAGCAGTCAATACCATGGTCACTATAAGCAGAAAGATCGTTATCCGAAAAAGGTTATTGTTACGCATGTTTACTCCTCCTCAAGATTTTTAAATGATCAGGCTATCAATGTACATCGGTGACCGGTTCAGCATCATATTTGCTTAGCACCTCCTGCGTCTATAATCGCTATGAGTCACGTTTCCTGTTTTTCTAACAAGATATCTAAATCTACCGGTAGGGAGTCAATAAAGCTCCTTATAAATAATATACGATGAACCCCTTTGCGATTAAATTGCGTTTCGAAAATTATAACCCAAAAAAGACAGACCGGTCGGTCTTTTGAAGATTATCGCAAATGTTCTTGTTTATAACACCTGACAAAAATCACATTTCAAAATGACAAATTTCATTTGCTGGATTTGTATATTCCCAAATTGGTTGTTGAATGAAAACACCTTCCTATTCTCTTGTTCCAACTGGACGTCAAAAACGGTTTATTCGCAGTTCGGTAGAAAGCAACCGAAAAAGATGCAAAATCGATTGAAAGTGAATAACCTTATATTTGCGCCATAGAAATGCTAAAAGACTCGAACTCCCTGCTTTTCAAGTGTCTTTTGTACCTTGTTGATGTTCACTGAGCCACATTCCACACCAGTCTTGACAGAAACAGCAGCCGCTACCCCTGCGCCCTGGCCGGTGACTGTACAACACATCATTTGGCGGGTGGTGGCGAAGGAGATCTTATCCGCTGACACACAGCGCCCAGCTACGAGTAGATTTTCCACCTTTTGTGGAAGCATGATGCCATAAGGGACCTGGAAGTACCTTCCCGTGGTAGGGATGATTACAACTGGGACAGCGTCTAAAAACTCTGGAAATATGCCAATGGAATCCTCAAAGCGGGCCTGGTTCTTCACATCCTGCTCGGTAAGAGTATATGCACCGACAATCTTTCTGGATTCCCTGGTGCCAATCGATGAGCCAAAAGTCCTAAGCTTTGCATTCTCAAATCCAGGCGTATACTTCTTCAAAGCAGCCACAGCCCATAGCGCACGCTGTCGGCCTTTTATCTCCGCCTCCGTCAGATCCCATACATTGGTCGGATCTATGCCGAAAACGTGAGCCACGTCCATATTCGTGGCTTCTCCAGCCTCTGTGAGTCCATCCCAAAAGCCAATTACGGATACATCCTTGGGCATCTCGCCTGCTTCCTGCGCCTTAATGAAAGGTTCTGTGATAAAGGTGTCGAAGAGATCATCTTCTTTTCCTGTGGTCTCTTTCCCCCAATCGCTCAAGCGGGATGGGTTTTCTTTTACATACCTGAGAAATCTCCCCACATCCACCCCACTACACCCAAAGCCGACAGTTACAGCCATCAAATCTTTCTTGGAGGCCTGGTGATAAGGAGCGCCAGCACGGTAGGCTATATCAGCATCCCCGGTGGCGTCAACTATCCTCTTGGCCAATATTGCCTGCCGCCCGGATTTGCTCTCGGTGATGATGCCCTTAACCGTATTGCCCTCCATGATCACATCCACAGCAAAACAATGTAACACGGGCACAATACCTGCTTCCTGTACCAGCCTATCGGCCAC